>JAYTBD010000110.1:0-5579 GCA_043737155.1 Fimbriiglobus sp.
GATTGAAACCGGAGCTGGAACAAGTGCTTTTCCGTCTCGACCAACGTGAGCGCGAGCTGGTCGTCGCTCATGTTGCGGAGATCATTGGCTTTCATATCGGGGCACCCACACCGGTGAATTCGGGAATCAAACGTTCGGGCGACGGCTCACGAACCGGCACTTGAACGGCATTTTGTACGCGACGCGGGCCAAGGCGTCTTTCGCGGCGGCTTCGGGGAGGCCGCCGATTTCGAACATCACGGTGCCGGCCTTCACGACCGCGGCCCAGTACTCCGGTTCGCCCTTGCCCTTACCCATCCGCGTTTCGGCGGGGATCGAGGTCACCGACTTGTGCGGGAAGACGCGGATGTAATACCGGCCTTCGCCCGACACGAACCGCGTCATCGTGATCCGCCCGGCTTCGATGGCCTCGGCGGAAAGCCAACCCCCTTCGAGGGATTGCAACCCGTACTCGCCGTAAGCGACGAAGTTGCCGCGGGTGGCCAAGCCTTTGATGGCCCCGTGGTACTTCGCCTTCGCCGCCTTGCCGCGGATCACCTGGCGCTGATTCTTGCGGAACTTCACTCGTTTGGGCATCAACGCCATCGAACCACTCCCACTCGGATTCCGACTTTGGTATTCCGAACTCCGCACTCCAACCTAGCCGCGGCGGCGACGCTGCGGCCGCTTCTGACCGCCCGCTTGGGCGTCGGTCGTGTCGTTGATTTCGCCGGTCACGAAGTCGCCGTTGTTCACCCAGCACTTGATGCCGATGTTCCCCTGCGCCGTCGACGCTTCGGAGAAGCCGTAGTCGACCTTCGCCCGCAGGGTCGAGAGCGGGATGCTGCCGTCCATACTCTTTTCGCAGCGGGCCATTTCGGCGCCGCCGAGTCGACCCGACAGTTGCAGTTTGATCCCCTTGGCCCCGCCTTCCATCGCCCGCTGCATGGCCGTCTTCATGGTCCGGCGGAAGCTCGAGCGCTTCTCCAATTGCTCCGCGATGTCTTCGGCGATGATCTGGGCGTCGATCTCGGGCCGGGTCACTTCGATCGTTTTCACTTCGATGTGTCGGCGGGTCAACTTCTCGAGGGCTTTCGTCAGTTTGTCGATCTTCTCGCCCTTCTTGCCGATGATCGCCCCGACCCGGCTGCTGTACACCATGACGCTGACGCGCTCGCGGGTCCGCTCGATGCGGATCTTGGCGATGGCGGGGCGCTGCTCCTTGCGGTCCTTCGTTTTCGTGAGGTACGCCGCGATGAACTTCCGGATGCGGAAGTCCTCGATCAGCAACTCCGAGAAGTCGCGCTTGTTGGCGTACCACGCACTGGCCCAGTCGGTCATGATGCCGACGCGGAAGCCGGTGGGGCGGACTTTCTGACCCATAGCCGATGCCCTTTATCCTGCGATCTCGGGTGACACATCCGGACGGTTCGAGCCGGCCGGTAAAAGTTCATCAGGCGTTGATCGCCGGGGCCGGCGCGGCGCCCAAAGCCGGGGCGTCGACTTGCGTCGGCACGGGCAATGGTGTCGGCTCTTCGTAAGTCGTCGGGCCCGATATTTCGGGCAGGCCCTCTTCCGCGTTCGGGTCGGTCAAGCCCACGATGATGTGGGCGAGGCGGCGCTTGATGCCGAAGGCGGTACCGCGGGCGCGGGGTTGGATCCGCTTGAACATCGGCGCCCCGTCGATGCGGCAATCGGTGACCACGAGGTCTTCGAGATTGCGGCAGCCGAGGTCTTCCGCGTTGCCGACGGCGCTCTTCACCACGGCTTCGATGAGCCGGGCACCGCGGTTTGGCAGGAACTTCAAAGCTTCGATAGCGTCGTCGATGTTCATGCCGCGGACCATTTGCGCGATGGGGCGCATCTTCCGCGGGGCGACGTCGGCGAAGCGGTGCTTGGCTACATAAATCATGGCAGTCGCCAGGGGTCGGTGTCAGCGTGTCGAACGTTACGAATTTACTTGCCCGCGGCGGCGGCTTTCGCTTTGCCGGCGGTATGGCCCCGGAAGGTCCGCGTCGGCGAGAATTCGCCGAGCTTGTGCCCGACCATTTCTTCGGTGACGTAAACCTTGACGAAGGTCTTGCCGTTGTGCACGAGGAACGTGGACGCCACGAACTCGGGCACGATGGTGCAATCGCGCGACCACGTCTTGTGGGCTTCTTTCTTGCCCAACTTTTCGACTTTGGCGAAGAGCCGCATGTCGACGTACGGGCCTTTTTTCAGCGAACGGCTCATGGCAAACCTCTCTTCGAATCCGAAATCCGCAATCCCAAATCCGCAATTCATCACTAGCCGTTGTGCTGCTGGAAGCGACCGGCCGGACGGCGCCGGACGATCGACGCGTTCGATGGCTTCTTCTTGCTGCGCGTCTTGCCGCCCTTGGCGTTGACGCCCGTCGGCCCGCACGGGTGACCGCCGCCTTTGCTGCGACCCTCGCCGCCCCCGAGGGGGTGGTCGGTCGGGTTCATCGCCATGCCGCGGTTGTGGGGCTTGCGACCCATCCACCGTTTGCGGCCGGCTTTGCCGAGGCTGATGTTCGAGTGGTCCGGGTTCGACACCGAGCCGATGGTCGCCCGGCACTTCGCCGAAACCCGGCGGACTTCGCCGCTCGGCATCGTGATGAGCGCCCATTCTTTTTCGCGGTTCATCAGGGTCGCCGAGCAACCGGCGGAGCGGCAGATCTGACCGCCGCGACCGGGAGTCATTTCGATGTTGTGAATCGTGAGGCCGAGCGGGATCTTCGACAGCGGCAGGCAGTTGCCGATCCGCGGTTCGGCACCCTCGCCGCTGTTCACCTTGTCGCCGGCCTTCAAGCCGTCGGGGGCGAGAATGTATTTCTTCGTCTGCACTTCGTCGGCATACTCGACGAGCGCGACGCGGGCCGAGCGGCTCGGATCGTATTCGACCGACAGCACCGTGGCTTCGAAGCCGTCGAGTTTGCGCTTGAAGTCGACGAGGCGCATCATCTGCTTGTGACCGCCGCCGCGGAAGCGCGACGTGGTAATGCCCTGGTTGTTGCGCCCGCCCTTTTTCTTGAGGCGGACGAGCAACGGCTTGTAGGGCGCATTGACGTTCGGGTTCGTACACTCGGCGAAATCCGAAACCGAACCGCCCCGGCGGCCGGCGGATGTCGGGTTGTAATTGCGAACGCCCATCGTCTTACCCCAATTTCGGATTTTGGATTTCGGATTTCGGATTGTTGAGTTCAACAAACCGAGCCCGATTTTCCTCGCCCCGCATGTATGGATGAATCACCACCGGATTTCATCAAATCCGAAATCCGCAATCCGAGATTAGAAGAAGTCGATCTTATCGTTGTCGCTCAGCGTCACGATGGCCTTCTTCCAGTCGGACTGGACGCCCATCACTTGGCGGTAGCGGGCGTGCTTCCCTTTGCGGGTCTGCGTCCGCACCTTCTCGACTTTGACGTTGAACAATTCCGCCACGGCCGCCGCGATCTGGATCTTGTTGGCCAGCGGGTTTACTTCGAACGAGTACGCGTTGTACTTGCTGCTCTGGTGCGTCCCTTTTTCGGTGACGAGCGGGCGGATCAGCACTTGGTGCGGACGCAGCTCGATGCCGGCCGGTCCGTGGACACACGGCAAACGCGCGGCTTTCCGGCGGAGGTAACGTTTCGGTTTCGGTCGCGTCGTGGCCATCGCAAAATCCCCAGCGTCGTATTCGGCGAGCCGGCCCGGTCACGGGTCGGAGTCTTTTCCAAAGTTTACTGCGCGGCTTCGACCGGCTTGCCTTTGTCTCGCAGGAACTGCAGAGCCCCGCGGGTCAGCAGCAACCGCTTCTGTTTCAACACCGTGTAGGCGTTGAACTCGGCGGCGGGCATCACTTTCACGCCCTCGATATTCCGGCCCGACTTATACACGTTCGTATCGTTCGTTTCCGTACCGATGAGCACCGTGGTGTCGAAAAGCGAGACGTCCTTTTCGACGTTCTGCTCGATGCCGTCGGCCATCGTTTTCACGACTTTCTTGCCGACTTTGATGGCCTTGAGCACTGTGGCCATGTCTTTCGTCTTCGGCGAGGCCATCGTTAAGTCTTCGACGATGTACGCTTCGCCGTCGGCGAACTTGCTGAGGATCGCCATTCGGGTCGCGGCCCGGACGGCTTTCTTCGGCAGGTGGTATTCGTAGTCGCGGGGCTTCGGCCCTTTGGCCGTACCACCGCCGACGCGTTTGTTCGTCCGCTTCGTGCCGGCGCGGGCGTTGCCCGTGCCCTTTTGCTTGAAGATCTTCTTCGTGCTACCCGCTACTTGCCCGCGGCGGAGCGTGTGGTGTGTCCCGGCCCGTTGATTGGCCCGGAACATCAACACCGCTTCGTGCAGAAGTTGCCGGCTAATTTTGCCGCCGAACTCGGCCGGATCGACTTCGACCGACCCGACGACTTCCCCGGCCTTATTGACCACGGGGATGCTGATCGTAGCGGTCAGTTCGCGAATGAGGGCATTCGTGGGCATGGCTGTCGTTTCGGCCATCGCAATACCTCGCAGTTCCCACGGGCCGGTTCTCGGCGCCGCAGTTACATCATTGCCCGACTGGTATTCACTTGGGCAACCGGCACGAGCCGGCCAAGTTTCCAGCGGTCAGGGCCGGTCACCTTGCGGTGAGCGGGTCACATTGCCGGGGCGAGGAACCCGTGGAGGATTCTCAAGCTCTGATTCGGCGGACCCGAAGCCCTGCAGTTCTGGTACAAATTCACAATGCTGACCGGACGATCAAATGCCCCACACAGGCGGGCGACCTTGCCATTAACCCTTCGAGCTGCCCATCACGCGGATCTTGATATCGATCCCCGGCGGCAAGCTGAGGCCCTTGTTGAGGGCCTCGATCGTCTTACCGGTCGGCTGCAGGATGTCGATCAACCGCTTGTGCGTGCGAATCTCGAACTGCTCGCGGCTTTTCCGGTCGATGTGGGGCGACCGCAACACGGTGTAGCGTTCGATCCGGGTCGGCAACGGGATCGGCCCGTGAACTTCGGCACCCGTGCGCTGGGCGGTGTCCACGATTTCCGCCGCGGTGCGGTCGAGCACTTCGTGATCGTAGCCTTCCATGCGGATCCGGATTCGTTCGTTCGCAGCAGCCACAAGCAGCCTCCCGGCCCAAAAACACCACGTGACTCGCAACCCGACCCATTCGGGAACCTTTGAAGATAAGGATCGCCGCGCTCGCGTCAAGGCGTTCTGCCGGAAAAATGCGCCGGGGTTGGATTTCCGGCGTATCGGCGCAACGTCGGCAACGTGATGTCGAATCCATCTGAGGCGAACTCGAAACGTTCTTTGAACAGGACTTCGACATGGATGGAACTGTCACAAATGACGAATGCGAGAATCGCAATCATGACCCCGAACAGCTGAAGAAGTTGACAGATAAGAACGCCGAGAAAAAGATAGAGTGATTCCGATTCGCATCGGCGCCCGAACGCGCTCCCTTCCGGCAACGATTCTCGCCCAGGCGTTCGGCCGGTGTCGGCTTTTCCCGAGCGTATTCCACCGCATATCACCGAACAATTTGCGGAGCCGGAGGGCGCGCCCTAGATTCTCGTGTCGCTTCGGTGACGCCGGTGGCTCTCTCCCGGCGCCGGAACGA
>JAYTBD010000111.1:0-2218 GCA_043737155.1 Fimbriiglobus sp.
ACCGAAGAACCGCATCAACCTCGTGGAGAAGGGCGGCTTCTACGGCAACCTGTTCGGCTACACCGACATCAAGGACACGTCCGACTCGGCGATGAAACAACCACTCTGTTGGATCACCAACGACTTCGACCGCTCGCCGGCGGAGATGATCTGGGTGCCGGAGAAGACTTGGGGGCCACTCGCCGGGTCGCTGCTGAACACCTCGTACGGTATGGGCAAGATCTACGTCGTCCCGCACGAGACGGTGAACGGCCAGACCCAGGGCGGCATGTGCGCCCTGCCGCTGCCGAGGTTCCCGACTGGGATCATGCGCCCGCGCTTCCACCCGACCGGTGGCCATCTCTACGTGTGCGGCATGTTCGCCTGGGCTGGCAACCAGACCGCCCCGGGCGGGTTCTACCGCGTGCGGTACACCGGTAAGCCGGCCGACTTACCGGTTGGCCTGAAGGCGAAAGCCGGCGGGGTGGAACTCACCTTCACCGAGGTCCTCGATCCCAAATCGGCGGACGCGAAGAACTTCGAGGTGAAGGTGTGGGGGCTGACGCGGAGCAAGGACTACGGTTCAAAGCACATCGACGAGAAGCCACTCACGGTTGCAAAGGCGACGGTCTCGTCCGACGGTAAAACGGTACTGCTCGACCTGCCCGATCTCGTCCCGACGTGGGGGATGGAGATCAAATACCGGCTCAAGGGCACCGGCGGCCGACCGGTGGTGGGCGTCATCCACAACACCATCTACGCATTCGGGAAGTAGCCGTCGATTCCCCGTGGGGGTTGGCAAGATCCTGGCCCGCTCTTGAGCGCCGACATGCGTATCTGGTTTCGTGTTCCGGTCGCGTTACTGGTCGCGGTGGTCGGGTTGCAGGGTGCACCGATGCGAGCCGCCGAGCCGCCGAAACCGAACATCGTCTACATCTTGGCCGACGACCTCGGGTACGGCGACGTCGGCTGCTACAACCCGGCGTCGAAGATCTCCACGCCGAACATGGACCGGCTGGCCAAGGAGGGCGTGCGGTTCACGGACGCGCACTCGCCGTCTGCGGTCTGCACGCCCTCCCGCTACGCGCTGCTCACCGGGCGGTACGCGTGGCGCACGCGGTTGCAGCGGAACGTGATCGGCCCGTTTGCGCAGCCACTCGTCGCGGAGAACCAACTGACCGTCGCGGAGGTACTCCGCAAGCATGGGTACGCCACCGCGTGTGTCGGCAAGTGGCACCTCGGCTGGGGCTGGCCCAGGCCCGGCGACGGCGGCGAGCGTGACTTCACGAGGCCGATCCCCGACGGACCAACCGCCCGGGGCTTCGACCTGTACTTCGGCACCGACGTTCCGAACTACCCGCCGTACTGCTTCCTCGAGAACGACCGCACGGTCGGCGTCCCGTCGGAGGCGGCCCCGGTCGGCAGCGACGAGTTCAACATCGCGGGGCCGATGGTGCCGGGCTGGAAACTTGTGGACGTGCTGCCGGGGCTGGAGAAGCGCGCGGTCGAGTACGTCGAGAGGGCCGTGAAGGGGAACAAGCCGTTCTTCCTGTACCTGCCGCTCACGTCACCTCATTACCCGGTGGTGCCGTCGGTGGCGTACAAGGGGAAGAGTAAAGTCGGCGACTACGGCGATTTTGTGATGCAGACCGACGCCGTTGTGGGCGCGGTGCTGGACGCGCTGAAGCGTAGCAGGGCCGCGGAGAACACGCTCGAGATTTTCACGAGCGACAACGGCCCGGAGATTACGGGCGAGGTGAACCCGGGCGCCTACGACCGGCTGAAGGAGTTCGGGCACGCGATCATGGGTCCGCTGCGCGGCACCAAGCGGGACGCCTGGGAGGGCGGTCACCGGGTGCCGTTTATCGCCCGGTGGCCCGGACAGATCAAGGCGGGCACCACCTGCGCTGAAACCGTGTGCCACGTCGATCTGATGGCGACACTTGCCGCGGTGCTGAACGTGCAGCTGGCCGCCGATGCGGGCGTGGACAGCGTGAGCGTGCTGCCGGCGCTGCTCGGCGAGAAGCGCGCCGCGCCGCTTCGCGAGGCGACGGTCCACCACAGCGCGCAGGGCAAGTTCGCCGTTCGCAAGGGCGACTGGTGCTGATCCTCGCTCCGACCGGCGACGACAACGGCAAGAAGGGCGAGCCGCCGTGGTTCCAGAAGGATCGCGGGTACGCGCCGCGCACCGAAGTCGGCGAACTGTACAACTTCGCCACCGACCCGACCCAGGAAAAGA
>JAYTBD010000112.1:0-5576 GCA_043737155.1 Fimbriiglobus sp.
GCCCGGGAAGAGCGACTCCAGCGTCCCGAATTGCTCGGCGATCACCAGCGGGGCGTGGTTCGGCAGCATGATCCCGCCCGAGCCGACCCGGATGCGGGACGTTCCGGCCGCGACGTGTCCGATGACGACGGCGGTCGCCGCGCTGGCGATGCCCGGCAAGCTGTGGTGCTCGGCCACCCAGTAGCGGTGGAAGCCCAGACGCTCGGCGTGCCGGGCCAAGTCGAGCGTGTTGCGAAACGACTCGGCCGCGCTGCCACCTTGCAGGATCGGCGATAGATCCAGTACCGAGAACGGGATGTCCGGTAGCGATTTCACGGTGCCCCCGGGTGCGACTTCAACCCAGAGATACCCGCGAACGACGGCTGCATTACTCCGAGGGGATCAACTCGACTTCGTCCGGGCCCAACTCCCGACCGTCCTGCGCGCGGAAAGCCAACGGTCGCACCGGCAAGCGATCCCGCCGGTCGACCAGCGTGTGCTGCGACAACCCGGCGCAAGACTCGCCCCATTGGCGGATCGCCATCAGGACCAAGTACAACCCGCGACCCCGTTCCGTCAGCGCGTATTCGAGGTAAACGCTCCCGTCCGACGCCCCCGACAGCGGGGACTTCGCGGCCCTCCAAAGAGCGAGCACGGCCCTCGGTCGCTACGGTCGCCCGGAAGAAATCGCGGCCGCGGTCGCCTTCTTGGCCGGCCCGGAGGCATCGTACATCACCGGAGCCGTGCTCGACGTGGACGGGGGCTACGGGGCGTAAGCGGTCGTAGCAGCGACTGGAGGATGCGGAGAATCGTCTGACCCGATCCCTCGGCCGGGGGTCGGTTCACGAACTTCTCATCCCGAAACTCAGCTTCTCCTCATGCCGCGCCGTTTATGCTGCTCTCCACCCCGGAGACTGGCCATGCTCACTTTACTCGCCGTGATCTGTCCGCCCTTGGCGGTGTTGGCGACGGGCAACCGCACCGCGGTCGCGGGCAACGTCGGCCGCACGATGCTGTTCTATGTCCCGGGCTTGGTCCACGCATTGGGGGAGGTGGACCGCCACCGGACCCTCATGCGGTATCAACTCGTGATGCGCGCCATGCGGGTTTGAAGACGGCGGCCGGTCGCGGCGTTCGGGCGGCAAGCCGGATATACCTATCACGCCAAACGCCGCGCTCACTTCATTTCTTGCCGATGCAGTACAGGTGCGAATCGGTCCGGTAGATCAAGCGGTTGCCGGTGATGGCGGGCGAAGCGGAGATCCTTTCACCGAGCGGGTTCGTCCGGAGCAACTCAAAAACTTTGCCGGCCTTCACCACGTAGGTTTTGCCGTCGGTGTCGCTGAGGTAGACGCGGCCATCCGCCGCGATCGGCGACGCATTGCTGGCTGCCCCGAGGCGCTCCCGGTAATGCTCCTCGCCGGTCTTGCCGTCCCAGCAGACCAACACCCCGCCGTCGAGCAACCCGTACACCAGACCGCGGTAGTAGAGCAGCGACGTTTCGACGGGCCCCGCCTTCTTGCTCACCCAGAC
Organism: Fimbriiglobus sp.; assembly: GCA_043737155.1. Taxonomy (GTDB): domain Bacteria; phylum Planctomycetota; class Planctomycetia; order Gemmatales; family Gemmataceae; genus JALHQU01. The sequence continues at coordinate 1,513 of JAYTBD010000112.1, forward strand.
TTTCTCCGGGGGCTTGCCCTCGCCCATCAAGCGGACGGCGTGGACTTTGCTCTCGCGCCAGAGTTGGAAATAGACCATCCCGTCCCCGGCGACCGGGCTGGAGATGATCTCCCCGTTGAACGGCCCTTCCCCTTCGCCGTACTTCCAAAGCTCGTCGCGCTTCGCCGCGTCGAATGCGGTGAGGCGGTTTTGCCCCGGGACGAGAATGTCTTTTTGTCCGTGGTGCTCGACCAGCAGCGGTGTCGCGTGGGCGGTGCCGATGGGGCGATCCTTCTTCCAATCGACTTCGCCGGTCGCTTTGTCGAGGCCGACCAAAAAGCAGGGCCCTTTGTGGTGGTTCCAGGGAAAGAGCACGCTGTCGTCGAGCACCAGCGGACTGACGGCGTAGCCCCACGCCATCTTGGGATCACCGAATTCGGCGAGGTAGCGGCGGACCCAGACCAGTTTGCCGCTGTGGGTGTAGCGGGCGATGTCCGCATTGCCGAAGGCGACGTACAGGGCGTCCGCCGTGACGGCGGGCGTGTTGACCGCGAGGTTCGACTTCTCGTGCGTGCGCTGATCGACGCCGAATCCGAAATCGTGCCGCCAGAGTTCCTTGCCCGTACCGCGGTCGTAAGCGAGCGTGAGAAGCGACTTCTTCTCCCCTTTTATGGCTTGGGATGTGACGAACACCCGATCCCCGTACACCACCGGCGAACTCATCCCCCACCCCGGCAGCTCGGCCGACCAGACGATATTCTCTTTCACGGACCACTCGATCGGCAGTTCCCTCCCCTCGGCCACGCCGTCGGCGTTCGGACCCCGCCAGCGCGGCCAATCGGTCGGCGGTTCGGCGGCGGACGCCGCCTGCGCGAGCACGAGGAGCGCGCCCAAAATCAACGGGAGTCGGATCTCGGCGGCACTTCGCATCATCGTCTCCGAGTAATAGCTAACTATGGTACCATTCGTCGGATGGCGTATTGAGATACCTCCCGCGGTGAATCCGTCCTCGCCGACCTTCGTCGACCCCGCCAAGAACTGATCTCAGTTGCGACCCGTGAGTGTCTGACTTCGCGCCGCCCGCGATGAGAAGCGTCAATCCTTACCATTTTCGCGACGCGCGGGTGGGTCCGGAACCACTACTCCGAGTACCGAACCCGTTGGAGGACCGCCTCCCGTGAAACCGCAATCGCTTTTACATTCGCTCCGGGCCGGCCCCCCACCGGCCTCCGACCGCAGCCTCCTCACGGAGGTGTTGACCGGCCGGGGTGAAGCCGCGTTCGAGGAGATCGTCCGGCGCCACGGTCCGATGGTGTTTCGGGTTTGCCGACGCGTGCTCGGGCACCGGCAAGACGCCGAAGACGCCTTCCAAGCGGCGTTCGTTGTCCTCCTGCGGCGTGCCGACCAAGTCGCCAAACCCGACTCGCTGGGGAGCTGGTTGCACGGGGTAGCGGTCCGCGTGTCCCGGGAGATCCTCACCGTGCGCCGACGGCGACGCCAAATCGAGGCGGAGAGCGCATCACCCGCCCGGGCCGACGCGGGCGAACCCCCGGCACACGACGATCTCGCCGCTTGGCTGGATGCCGAACTGGCCAACCTGCCGGCGCATTACCGCGTCCCGCTGGTGCTGTGCGAACTACAAGGTCGATCGCGGAAGGACGCGGCGCGGGAACTAGGGCTGGCGGAGGGCACCCTTTCCAGCCGCTTGGCGAATGCGAAGAAATTACTCGGCGAACGGCTTGCCACCAAGGGTGTCACGGCTGTCGCGCTCGGCTCGCTCTTCGCGGCCGAGGCGGGGGCCGCGGTGCCGCCCGGCCTCGTCGTCCGCACGGTTCAAATTTTGGTCGGAGTTTCGGTCGGCACGGTGCCGGCCGCGATCGACCTGGTCGCCAGTGGAGTGGTGAAAGCCATGTTCGTGAGCAAACTCAAGCGGGTGGCGGGGGCGATCGTCGCGCTCCTCATCGGTGCCGGCGGGGTGACGATGGCCTTGGCCGGGTCGGGGCCTTCCGAGGACCGGGTGATCGCACCCGCCGATAGGCCGAACGCGCCAACGGAATTGAAGGTCGCCAAAGCGCCGGCCCCGGCGCCCAAAGAGCCGGAGTGGAAGGTGGAGTTTCGCAAAGCGTACGGTCTGAGGGACGGGGAGTTGATCCGTCGGATCGCCCCGCCCTATCCGGCGTGCCGCGCGGAGTACTTCAACGATCTGACGCGTAAAGTGTATAAACGCAGCAAGATCGACCCGCCGGCCGAAGCGTTGAGCAGGGACTACACCGACTTCTTCACCAAGTTCGGATGGAAGGACGACTGGCCGGTGGACGGTCTGACGATGCACAACACCCCGGTCAAGCCCGAGGTCGGGGTGAAGGTGGTGCAGTTGGTGCACATGGCGACCGGATTCGGTCACACCCGCACCGAAGGCGATTCCGGGCTGTCGGACGCGAAGGTGACGGGCGACTTCGTGGTCCGGGCCGATGCCGATCCGGCGAAGCTCGCCGCGGCCTTGGAGAAGATCCTGCGGAAGGAATGCGACTTGTCGGTGTCGCTCTCGGTCCGGGAAGTCGAGCGCGATGTGTACGTCCTCTCGGGGAAGTACGCGGCGAAGCCGCTGGAGGACCGGGAGAAGGATGCTATCGAAATCTACGGGTTCGAGCTGACCGATCGGAAAACCGGCGGCGGCGGGAGCGGAACCCTGCGGGCGATGGCGGACCACATCGAGGGCTTTTGCGAGAGTCGCATCGCCATCGGCGAAGTCGCGGGTGCCCCGAAGGAGGTGCGGTGGCACTTCAACTACCGTTCGCCGTTCACCGCTTTGCAACGCGCGCAGGACACCGACGTCGAATCGGTGATGGGGAACATCGCGAACCAAACCGGGCTGACGGCGAACCGGGAGAAGCGGAAGATCAAGGTGCTTTTTGTCGAAAAGCCCGAGTGACCGACCACCTGCTCGCCGACGATGATCCTACTCCAGCGGTTTGAGCTTGATGTTCTTGTACCAGCAGGGCGAGCCGTGATCCTGCAACCCGATGTAGCCATTGCGGGGGTGATCCTTGTACGCGATATCGAACTTGTGGGCGGTGCCGTCCGGGCGCAGATTGGGCTTCGCGAACTCCCCCAAGTCCGCTTTCGTCACCGCCTCCCCGTTGAGTTCGACCGCGATCTTGGCGCCGTCGCAGGTGATGACGAGCCGGTTCCACTCGCCGGCGGGTTTCATCGCGTTCTTCGACGGCTTCGCCAAATCGTAGAGGGCGCCGGTGTCGTGGTAGCCGGCCGTCGCGGTATCGTCGATCGCGACTTCGATCCCGTTGAAGCCGACGTCCTTGCCCGGTCGCGGCGTCAGCGTCGCGGTGCGGATGAAGATGCCGCTGTTGCATTTCTTGCCGATCTTGAAATCGACGCTCAGCGCGTAGTTCTCCCACTTCTCTTTGTGCACCATCATGTAGGCGCCGCACTTGTGCGGGTTGATGCAGCCGTCGTTGACCGGCGTCCGACTCGGCTTTTCGCCGCTGGTCATCCAGCCGTCGAGCGATTTGCCGTCGAAGAGCAGCTTCCAGCCGTCTTCCTTTTCTTTGGGCGTCAGTTCGTTTCCGCCGCCCGCGCGGAGAATGCGGCCGCGAATGTGAGTGAAATCGTGAGTGCAATTCGCATGATCAGCCCACCACCCTTTCCGTCTTCGCGTCCCAGGTGAGCGTCTTCTTCTGCCGGTAGGAGTCGACGGCCATCTTGATCGCCACCATCGTCGCCGTGCCGAGTTCGACGTTGCACTGCAGCGTCCCTTTGCCGCGGATCACGTCGAGGAGGTTGCCGACCAGGTCGCGGCGGGACTCGATTTCCAACTTCGCTTCCTCCTTCCCGCCGTTCTTCGCTTTGAAGTCGGGCTTCATCTCCCCGTTGGCCCGCAGCACCGGTTCGCCGCCGAGGTCGAGGGTGCCGTACTTGCCGTAGATGCGGTCGGGGAGCTGGGTGTCGTTCGTCAGCGTGCTGACCAAGAGCAGGGAGTACTCCCCGGGATAGTCAGCGGTCAGAAGGAAAGTGTCCGGGATATCGCGGCCGTCCTTCTCGACGTACTCGCCACCGCAAGCGTTCAC
>JAYTBD010000113.1:0-5573 GCA_043737155.1 Fimbriiglobus sp.
GCCCAGGGCGGAAGCCCTGGGTACAAAGTCATATGCGTTTCGCCCCGAAGGGGCCGGCGTGGTCGGCCGAAGTTACGTCGGCCCCTTCGGGGCGGAGGCACTGCGCATCCCGACCCAGGGCTTCCGCCCTGGGCTGTATAAGTCGGCCCCTTCGGGGCGAAGAACATCCAATGCGGTTCAATACCTGACCGTCAGTAACGTGAACCATCCTGCTGATCCCAATTGGGTACTTTCGTTTCCCGTCGGTAAACTACCGGCATGGATCGCCCACCCGCTTGGATTGCGCCGCGCGCCGCGTACGTTCACATCCCATTTTGCGCCCACCACTGCGGCTACTGCGATTTCGCCGTGAGCGTCGGGCAAGAGCACCTGATCCCCGCATACGCGGATGCGCTGATCGCCGAGATGGCCCGGCTGGAAACGCCGCGGCCCATCGACACCATCTTCATTGGCGGCGGCACTCCGACGCACTTGCCCCGAGCCGAGTTCGAACGGGTACTGACAGCCATTTGTCACTGGCTGCCGCTGAACCCCGGCGGCGAGTTCTCCGTCGAATCGAATCCCGAGAGTCTGAGTGCGGACAAATGCCGGGCGATGGCGGATACGGGTGTCACCCGGGTCAGTGTCGGCGTGCAATCCTTCCAGCCGCATTTATTGAAAGCGTTGGACCGCCAACACCGGTACGAGCAAATTCCCGCCGCCCTCGATGCGATTCGCGGGGTCGGTTTAGAATTCTCGCTCGATTTGATATTCGGTGCACCGGGCGGGGATCTCAACGACTGGCGACTCGACTTGGACACGGCCCTCGTACACGGGTCGAATCACATTTCGACGTACGGCCTCACCTACGAAAAAGGCACACCCCTTTGGAAGGATCGCGAACGCGGCCTGCTGATGCCCATCACCGAAGATCTCGAGTTGGCGATGTATGAATTCGCCATCGACCGACTGACCGAATCGGGGTACGAGCAGTACGAAATTTCGAACTTCGCCAAGCCCGGCCACCGTTGTCGGCACAACGAACACTACTGGGCCAACCACGCTTACTACGGCTTCGGCGTCGGGGCCGCGCGATATGTGAATACCTGCCGAGAACTCAACGTCCGAAGCACCGCCGATTACATCCGCAAGATGGGAGCGGGGGAGTCGGTGACGTTCCAATCGGAGACTTTGTCGCCGCTGGATCGAGCTTACGAAACGATGGCCGTGCAACTGCGCCGCACCGAAGGAATTCAATTCGATTCGTTCGCATCGCAGACGGGATTCGAATTCGCACCACTCGTTGAATCCCGACTCCCTGCGCTGTTGGAACAAGGGCTGTTGCAGCGCACCGCGGATACCCTCGGCCTGACGCGGGCCGGGCGCCGGCTCGCCGATGCCATCGTCGAAGACTTGCTCAAAGCGAAGCCTACGCCCGCATCAAGACGGCCCCTTCCCCGCCGCGGAGCGTGATGCTGCTGATCACCGGTCCGCGGGTTCCGTTCGCATTCAATTGCCGGTAGTTGCCGCCGAGTTGGTGGATCGTGGCCGTGGCGTCATTCCGAGTCCCCGTGCCCGTCGCGATCTTATACGAAAGCGGTTTGAACAGCGCGATGGCGTTCCCGTATTCGCGCCGCAGCACCTGATACGTCAGCGCCGTGTTCTCCGGATCTCGCCCCGTAGCCCAGGTCGTCATCGCACCCGTCGGCCGGCCGACATCGACGGTTGCGGCGGGTGCGAACACATCGCGCCACGCGGCGTTCGGGGCTTGACCACCGTTGAACATCAGGAAGGTTTTGTCCGGATCGGCCAGCAGGTAGTAGTAGGCGAGCGCGCCCATCTGCGAGCGCGGGTCAGTCATCGCGACGGAGCCCGAATACGTGTCGATGATGACGTACGGCGACGGCGTATCCGAGTTCAACCGCCGGGCGATGAGGTCGGCGATGTCGCGCACCTGCGACCAATTGGCCGAGTTCGGACGGATGGCGAATTCTTCGAACGCCGCCGTCGAGGCCCGCGCGACCGGGTCGCCCTCCGCGATGGATCCCGCCGTGTTCGAGACCGTCCACTTCGGCGCGATGCCGGCGGTCACGGCCCCGACGAGCGCGGTGTAGTCCCGCGTGAAGTCGACCACCGCCTCTTTCACCGGGGTACCGGCGAAGGGAAGCTTGCCGTGCGAGTTGTCGAGAAACAGCCCGTCCGCGAACGGATTCTGCGTCAGAATGCGGCGGTGATAATCGACGTTCCAATCCTTGATCGCGGCCGAGGTCGGGTTGACCGCGTAACGCATCTGGCCGTAGTTCGGGTAGAAGAGCCGCGATTCATATTCGAATCGGGCATCGGACCCGGCCCGGCGATTCGCGTACTCGGCGTCGGTCAAATAGCCGTCGCGGTTCGCATCGGCGCCGCTGTCGAACGCGGGGATGATCCCCGTATCGGTACCCCGAGCACCGACGAAATCTCGGCCGAGGATCGTCCGCGCTATCGGAGCCTGCGTAGCTGTCCCGGCGGTCATGCGAATGCGGAGTTGGTGCAATCGCTGCGTGCCCCCCGCGACTTTGGACGAGACCCAATCGGCGGGCGGGTCGAATGTGATCTGGCCGCCCGCGTGCAATCCGTCGGTCCCATCTCGCAACACCGACAGCGACTTCCACGCGGTCGGTGCTCCGTCGGCACCGACCGCGGAGACGTACTCGATGACCCCGCTCCAGCCGGTGCTCGCGACTTTCGACAGGTCGAAGTTCAACTCGCGAAAGCGCTCCGGGTAACCGAAAACGATGGCCGTGCCGGCCGCTCCGAAAGTGACGCCTTGTGCCCGGGTGCCGCGCGCCTCGGCCGTGAGATTGACGGGCGTACCGGATCCATCGGCATTCACCCGCTGCACGTTCCAAAGTTGGTTCACGGGCTGCGCCGACGAGCTCGCCCGGCCGAACGGCGTCGGTTGAACGACATGGAAGAACGCCTGCTCGCGGGAGATACCGCGCGCGTCGGCGAAGGCATTCCAATCGGTGAGCAGGGACTCGTACACGTTCGACAGGTTCGTGTAGATCACCTTCGTCGTAATCGGGGCCGCGGTCTCGAACGCCTGCAAATACTTCGGATTCGGGATGATCAGATCGAGGCTGTTCGCCGCGAGGGCTTTCTCGAAGTCGCCGACCGGGGTGCCGTCGTAAGCGAGTTGGGCGAGCCGGATGTGCGAGTATTTCCGCACGCCCGTCGGCCGCGGGGTCGAACCGGTTTCTGTCGGGATCACCACCGGTGGTATGGACGGCGTCGGTCCCACATTCGCAAACGAACTCGCCGGACGGATGGCGAAGTCGTCGAACCAAACGGCCCCGGACGCGGCGCGGCCGCGCTCCACGCCCACGTGACCGCTCCCCGCGATGCGCGTATCGGTGAGCTCCAGAGCCGAGACCGCGCGACTGCTCCACGTCCCATTCGCCGCGAGGTACTGGTTGGTATCGGTGCGGAGGACAATCGCTTTGAGCTTGGTGCCGTCCGCGACGAGCGTCAGACGGATCCAAACGCCGCTGACGTACGCGGTCGAACGGATCGAGCCCAAGACGGTCTCGACACCCGCGACCGCGCTCTTGATCTGCAGGTTCAATCCGCGCGTCATGGTCAACGAGTAGTACGTCGGTTGGGCGGTCGCGAGCTGACTCCCGCGGACGAACACGCCGGCGGGGATGAGGCTGTCCGCGTACACCGAGACACTCGCCGCGGTGTCGGCGGCGAACGCATCGCCCAGCCACGCCCGGCTCTGCGTGTTGCTCCGCCCGTCGGAGGCGATTGCTTGCGCCGGGGACAACGCCCGACCCGTCCCCACGGCGAACGCCGCGGGCTGGTTGTTGCTCCACGTGTTCCAGTTCGAAGGGAGGGGGCCGGTCGCCAAGGTGTCGAACGATTCGTTGACCCCCGGCGGGGCGAGCAGGGCGAAGTCGTCGACGAACGCCATCCCCGAGCCGCCGGCGCGCCGGCCGATGCCGATAGAACCCTCGCGCGATGGTAGGATCGTCCGCACGCGCACCGCTTCGACTTCCGCCGCTTGCCAATACCCGTCGCCTTTCAAGTAGGCCCCGGTGTCGAGGCGCTGCACCGTGACGCCCGCCCACTCGCCCACGGGCTTCAGCGAGATGCGGAGCCATTTCCCGGTCACCGATTCTCGCGATTCGACTTTGCCGAGCGACCGCGTCGTCCCGTTTTGAACTTCGAGCAGTTCGATGGTTCGGGAGCCGCTGAACTCCGCCGCAAGGTAGCTCGGATTGTCGGTGTCAAGCCCGATCCCGCGGACGATCACATCAATGCGGGCCGAAGTGCCGGCTCGGACCGAGATTGCCGCGCCGGTGTCGCCGGAGACGGTGGTCCGATGCCAGATGCGCGCGGAGTTGGCGGTCGTTCCGAGCGAGGCCAGCGAATTGCCGCCCGACACCGCGGCGAGTTTCGACGTGATGTACTGCTGCTGGCCGTCGGCACTCCATGTCCGCCAGTCCGCGGGGAGCATGGGAACGGCGAGAGCGTCGAAAGTTTCGCCCTTCCAGCCGCTCGGGTTCTCGCGCGCTTCCAACAGCTCCAACGTCCCGCGGACCGCCGAGGCGCTAAGACTCATGGTGTGGATCCGTACCGTGGTGCCGATCGTGTGGGTCGTGCGGATTCCGGGAACCAGCGCTCGAAGCCCGTGCCCGCATCCGTCTGCAAGTCCGAGAAGTCGGTGCGCGTATTCGACACGCCGCCTTCTCTCGCCACTTTTTCGTCCAACCTTTCCGCCTCACGCCACGAATTGACACCGCAACCGGGGTCGTTGTCGGGCGGTCGGCGATACCCCGCCCAAGATTGGAAACACCGCACCAGACCGATCCGCCAACCCAGCCGTCCGACTCTTCCGCAGTCGTTCCAACTTCGCCAAGCCGTACAACAGGGGCGATGGAAAAGGAGTCGCGATGACGAATGTGCCGAAGAATCCGAAGCCGTGGATCGCGTTCGCCGTCGGGGTTGGACTCTTGGGGATCGCTTGGGGAATCTTCGAATGGCGGCTCGACCCGGAGCCGAATCTGCGCCACCCCGCGATCATCGACACGGCCTACTTCGCCTTCGCGCTCTGGGCCGGGGCGGTGTTGATGCAATTGCAATCGACCCGCGCGGAGTGGCGTCCGGAGGCCACCGCCTTTCGGGTGGCCCGCGCGGCGTGGATCGCCGGCATCGCCGTTTTTCTCGTCCACATCGGCTTGGCGTTCCACGCTGCGCATTCGTGGAGCCACGCCCGCGCCTTCGCGCATGTGGAAGCCTCGTCCGGGTTCGGCCCCGGTATCTTCGTGTCGTACGCCTTCACCCTGATTTGGTCGATCGACGGAATCGCTTGGCTCATGGCACCGGCACGCTATGCCACGCGGCCGCGCCGGGTCGCTCTGGGGTTGCACGGGTTCATGGTGTTCATCACGTTCAACGCGACCGTCGTGTACGGCCGAAGCCCACTGCGTTGGGTCGCCGCCGGGGTGTTCGCGCTGCTACTGGGCCAATGGTTGAAGAACCGGCTCATCGCCCGTACAGCGCTTCGCCCACTCGGCCCGGAGTGAGGCTTCCAGAGTTCGGACGTAGCG
>JAYTBD010000114.1:0-2215 GCA_043737155.1 Fimbriiglobus sp.
TGTTGAACAACGAAGAGCCGGAAGGGAAAATGACCCGCATCCCGACCCGGCAAGATGTGGATAGCCGCATCGCGGAAATCCGCGAGCAGTTGATCATCGAAATCGCAACGCGGTAAAATCGGCCATGATCGCACTGTCCGAAAGCCCGTTGGCGAACGACGTCCTCGCGGCGGCGAATCGGCTCGCCCGCGGATCGGACAGCGTGAGGGCGGTCATGGGAACCGAAGAGAATCGCTTCACCCGGGCGCTGGCGGATTTGAATCGGCTCGCGGTGACCGAAGGGATTTCCATCGCGATCGTCGGTGGTTTGGCCGCGATCCATTACGGTTACCCGGCGGCGACGCAGGATATCGATATCGCGCTCGCCCGACTGGATCTCGACCGGTTCCTTCTCGCGGCACCGGCGTATGGGTTCCGTGTCTTGTGGCGCTGGGAATCCGGCTGGCACACCCTGACCCACGGGGATGTCGAAATCAACGTGGTGCCCGAAGGCGGGAGAGCAAAGAATACTTCGCCGACGACGATTCCCGCACCGGCGGCGATGGGCGTCTCGCAGGGACTCGGTTATGCCAGTCTGCCGGTTTGGATCGAATTGAAAATCGGCGCCGGTCGCCAAAAGGATCGCGCTCATGTGGTCGAGGTACTGAAGAAGACGGCGGATCTCGAACTCGTTGCGATCCGCGCGGCGTTGAACCTGGTCGATGCCGGCTATGCGGCCACCTTCGAGCAACTGCTGGAAGACGCCGTCGAAGAGCGACGGCAAGAAGAAGAACGGGGTGGAATTCGCTGACCCGCGAATTCGCTCCGATCGAAAGTGTTTGGCCCAGAACCGCGAAATCCGGGCCGCGTGTCGATTTCAAAAGTCCCGGTCGCGGGTTCTGACTCGCCGTCGATTCGCCGACGATGCGGTAAGTCGAATCCCGTGGCCTCGGAGGGTATCTCATGCGTATTCGTTGGCGTGGCCTCGAACTCCCGAACCGCGTTCAGGCCGAGCGATCGAGCCTGACCGATATGTACGGCAAGTTCAACATCGAGCCGTTCGAACGCGGCTTCGGTATGACGGTCGGAAATAGCATCCGTCGGATTCTACTGTCGAGTCTCGAAGGCAGCGCCGTCACCAAGATCAAAATCCAAGGCGTCCAGCACGAAATCAGCACGATCCCCGGCGTCGTCGAAGACGTCACCGATATCGTCCTGAACGTCAAAGCGCTGGTCGTTAAGAACCTTTCGGATCAACCGAAAACGATCCGCATCAACGCCCACGGCACCCGCGATAAGCGCGAAGTTCTCGGCGCCGACATCGAACACGACGAGATGGTGCAGATCGTCAACCCGGAGCACAAGATCGCGACGCTCACGGCCGAAGTGCCGTTGGTCATCGAGATGACCGTGGAGAACGGTCGCGGGTACCGCACCGCCGAAGAGAACGGCGGCAAAGAGCGCGAGATCGGCGTCATCCCGGTGGACAGCAGCTTCTCGCCGGTGATCCGCGTGAAGTACGACATCGAAGAAACGCGCGTCGGCCAGAAGACCAACTACGACCGCTTGGTCATGGAGATCTGGACCAACGGCACCATCGCCCCGCAGATGGCCGTGGTCGAAGCGGCCAAGATCCTGCGGAAACACTTGAACGCTTTCGTCCAGTACAGCGAACCCGGGCCGGAAGTCTCGCTCGACGATCCGATCGATTTCACGACGGCCGGGCCCAACTTGGTCGACAACGAACTCGAGAAAAAGCTCAACATGAGCTTGGCCGAGCTCGAACTGTCGGTGCGGGCGACGAACTGCCTCGAATCCGAGGGGATCGCCACGGTCCGCGACCTCGTGATGCGCACCGACGAGGAACTGCTCGAAGTCCGCAACTTCGGCGAAACCACGCTGAAAGAAGTGCAGATCAAGCTCAAAGAAAAGGGCATGCACTTGGGCATGAAAACGAAACGTTGAGAAGTGCTGAATTCGGAGTGCGGAGTGCGGAATCGAAGAATTCAATTTTTCGATTCCGCACTCCGAACTCCGCACTCCGAATTTCTTCCCCCGTGTCCCCCGCCTTCCTTGAACCGGGGCGGGGTTCTCACCCGCTAGGAGTCGATCGTGAATCACCGCCGCCGCGGCCGCAAACTCAACCGCAACGCGAGCCACCGCCTCGCCCTCTTCCGGAACCTCAGCCGGGCGCTCATCACGCACGAGAGCATCCGCACCACGGTGCCCAAGGCCA
>JAYTBD010000115.1:0-12819 GCA_043737155.1 Fimbriiglobus sp.
TGGACGATGTGGACTTCGGCCTTCACCGATTGGTAGTGCCCGAGGTGCCGGTTGATGATGTCGCGCTTCATGGCGAAGAGGCCGATTTCGGTCTCCATGGCGAAGCCGCCGATGTTTTCGCCGCCGCCGACCTTTTGGAAGTCCCAGACGACTTCGTCGAGCGGGAAGGGAATTTGTTGCTTGGCTTCGAACTTCACGATGTCCGAAATCTTCTTCTCTTCCACGGGCGGCAGCTTCACGAAGCGGGCCAGTCCGCTCTGCCCGGCGACGCTGATGGCGACGGTGTCGTGCTTCACCGGATTGCGCGAGAGGAATTTCTCGAGCGCTTCGCGGGTGAGGGCGTCCGGATCGGCGTCCGGCTGCGAAAGGATTTTCGGGTGCTCGATGTAGTCGAAGGCCGTGGCGGTCGGCTTGCCGTCCACGAGTTCGAGCCGGAGCGCTTTGAGGGCGCATTGGCCGATATCGATGCCCCAGTATCCGGTGATCTTAGCCATTGGTGAGTGCTCGTGAGTGCGCGCGGCCGACCTAAGCGATATGGTTCGTCCCTTTAAACTATCACGCCTTCGGAAGGAGTGTCAATAATGAGAACGGACGGGGAGAAGAAATGTTGGTGACAAACTGTGCAATCGGCCCCGCGGCGACAAGTTTCCCAACTTGTCGAGGAGTTGGAAGCGAGCTCACTTCCGGACTGTAGCCATCACGCTCCGCGTGATGCCGGCGGAAGCGAGAATTCGGCGCAGGGAGAATTCTCCGGCCGAACGGCGGGCTGTGAGCAACCGAAAGCGCCCTTCCGCCGACATCACGCGGAGCGTGATGGCTACAGTCCGGAAGTGCGCAGTCACCGCTTCGCGAGTTGATCTTGGATGGCGATCCAGAATTGCTTTTGTTCTTCCGACGCCGCGGCGTCCCGCAGACCGAGGGCGTTGGCTCGGATCCGGGCGACTTCGTCGCTCAGCATTTCGACGGTCCGGAATTGCAGATACCACAGGCTGCCCGCGCGGACGCCGTCGAGATCGTAGACATACAACGGCTTCGAGGCGGCGTCCTTCAATTGCTCGGCGAAGATCTTGCCGGCCTGACCCAAGGATTGTGGCGACACCGCGAGCGACACGAACTTCAAGCCGCGCTTCTCTACGGTTTCCTTGGCGGCGGTGACGTCCGCGTCCGGGGCGTGGAGATAAAGCACCGTTTTGTAACCCCTCGCTTTCAAGGCATCGAGTCCTTCGAGCGTTGGTTTCTTCCCGCTGGCGACGTTGTCTTGCCCGGGTACGACCGCATAGGCTTCCACGCCCGCGGGAATCGAATCGGTCGGGAGATCGGTCTTGAGCGCAGGGGCCTTCGATTCTTCCGCCGGCTTCGCCGAATCGGTCAGAATCGGTTCCCCGAAGATGCTCGGATGAGACGGCGCCGTTTTCAAAGGATCTTGCAAGAGGGGGTCGGGGAGCAACAGCGTGCGATTCGACGGACCGGGGGGAACGACGAGTACCGGGTCGCTCGGTACACTCTTCGGCGGAAGCTCGAGAACCGGTAGCTTCTCCGAACTCCGCCGCGGCGCCGGCAAAGACAAATTCGGATCCCAATCGATGGTGCTGGTGCGGCCCGGGGTCACGGGGAGCGGGGTCGCCGGGATGGTTTCGCCGCGCGGCGGAATCACGTCAGGGGAGATTCTTGAATCGCTACCGGTATCGCGGCGACGGCCGTCTTGTCGATCGTCGAGCCGATCCCGGACGCGCTCGCAGAATCTGCGGTCGTCGCAACTCGTTCGATGATGCTTGCAACCCGCGGCGATTGAGCCGACCAAGACGAGCGAGAGGAGCGGGAGACGGAACACGGCGGATCCCCGATATTGTAACCTTTACAAGCCTAATCTACGCGATGGATGCGGCTTCCTCCAGAGATTCAGGGCATTCCGACGAAAACACCCGACGCTCGGGCATCGGGTGTGACGATTGCGCAGGGCGTAACGGGGTCGGTCAGGCCGCTCGGGCCGCTTGCAGCGGCAGAATCACCGCGTCCGGTTCTTCGGGCGACGACAGATTCGCCGTGAGAATCGCCCGCGCCATCCGGGCGATTTCGCCCCGCAGTCGGCGGGCATCGTCTTCGGTGCGGAAGCGCAGTTGCGTTTCCAACGCGGCTTCGTCGCGGGCTTCGTGCATCCGCCGATCCACGGTCAGGCGCTCCCGGTCGTGGGCCGTGCGGGCGATCCCCTCGGCCAATTGACGCTCGAGGAATCGGTCCGTTTCACGATGCAATTGGTGGGTGCGGTCGTCGAGTTCGCGCCGATTCTTCCGGAGCATTTCTTCGAGTTTGGCTTGGCGCTCCTCCTGCCGGCGGAAGTGGGCCGTCCAACGTTTTTCCAACACGCGAACGCGGCGGGTTGTCCCTTGCTTCTCGCCGGTCGAAGCCAAGTCCCGCGCGGCCACTTCGACGAGTTGCGCGGTGAGTTCCGCATGGACCCGGCGCGCCTCCTCCGTCGCCGCGAGTTGCTCGGCCCGATCCTGTTCCAGCCGATCCAATTCGGCGCGGAGGAATGCGATCTCCCGCTGACGCAGACTCGCCCACGCGGAGGCGGTACTGGCGAGCGACGATTCCCAGCGATCCATCTGTTCTTCCTTGGCCGTCAGCCGGGCGTCCAGCCGGTCGGCGTCGGATTGCACACTCCCCTCTTTGGCGGCGAGCGCGACGTGCCAGTTTTCGAGTTTGAAGCGCAACTCCACCAGTGAGTGATCCTCGTTCCGCCGCCGGCGTTCGGCCGCGGCGAGATCGCGTTCGCGTTCGCCGAGCGATTGCTCGCCGGAGCGGACCCCGAGGGCGATGATGTGCAGTTCCGCCACGGTCTCGGCTTCCGCACTGTGCCAAGAATTACGGGCCGCGGTCAGCGCGGCGATTTGCTCGGCGAGTACGGCGCGCTGATCGGCCAACTCGGCCGCTTGATTTTCGAGATCGACGCGCAGGTTGGCTTGGGCTTGGCGTTCGCGCGCCAATTCTTGATCGCGGGCTTGCAGCTCGGTCAGCAAGCTATCCGCTTGATGCGAAGCACCCCGCGGCAACCGCGACGGCTCCAGCGAAACCGGGGCGATGGCGATCGCGTTGATCCGTTCGCCCTCGGCTAGCTTCTGCGAGCGCTTTTCGTCCAACTGGGCGATGGTTTGACGGAGGTGTGTGGCCCGCGCTTCCAGCCCCGCGATTTCGGCGAGCAGCTTCGGCTGCTGCCCTTCGAAGCGGGCGCTATTCAACTGCAGCATACTCTGTTGTTCGACCAACATCTTGGCGCGGAGTTCGACCGCGTCGCGCTGCCGGGCGAGCCAGTCTTCGCTCTGCTGGCGATCCGCGATTGCCCGGCGCTGCCCCTCGGCCAACAGTTCCCACGCCGCTTGCAGCCTGAGTTTGTCGTCGCCCAGCCGTGTCGCCAAGTTGTCGAGTTCGCCGCGCCGACGCCCGGCGAACTCGCGGAAGCGATCCTGCGTCGCTTCGAGCTCGGCCCGCTCGTTCGCCGCGGAGGTGCGCTCCCCGGCCCACCGCGTTTTGATCCGCCCCAAGCAGCGCTGGTAGATCGCCCGGATGCGTTTGTGTTCGAGCGCGACGGCCCGTTCACCTTCTCGGAGCCGGGCTTCGCCCATGGCCAACCGCTTGGCCCGGCGGTCGAGGTGCGCGTCATTGCGTTCGCGCTCGCGGCGGAAATCTTCGCGGGCGCGCTGCAATTGTTCGATGAGTTCCGCCGTATCTTCAACCTCGCGCATGGCTTCCCCCTCGAACGTCACAGTTCCCCGACGGCCTTATGCCGCATTCGTCGGAAAATGCAAGGGGGAGTCGAGAAAGGGGCGACTTCCGAAGTCGAAGCCGGACTTCGGAAGTCCTTTGTCAACTTTCGCGCGACGGATCGAGGACTTCCGAAGTCGGAGCCGGACTTCGGAAGTCCTCATCACCGCAGCAGCCGCCCGTTTCCCGGTGGGAACCGCGCCAGCTCTTCCCACTCGTGGCGGACTTCGCGCAGGCCGAGGGTGCACAACTCGAAATCGTGGCCGAGGCGCTGCAACACCGCCGACTCTTCGAGGAAATGCCCGCGGTCGGCTTCGCTGGCCAGTTTGTACGAGCGCTTGCCGAGGCGCGTGAAGTTGACCAAATGATCCCGGCTCGGGAAGTGTTGAAACCGGTTCACCGCTTCGGGGAATAGGCCCGTGTAGTAGAGCGCGAAGTCGCCGATGTGGCGGTGGTACTCCCGGCGCGTACGGCCTTCCGGCGGGAGTTTCTCGGCTTCCATCGCCATCAGCGCCAGCTCGGAGATCGGCCGGCCGGCGTTGTCGCGGAGTCGGAAGACTTGATCGACGTGCAAGAAACGCGCGAGCAGGTCGGTGATGTAATCGACCAACGGCGGATCGGCGATCCCCATTTGCGAGACGAACGCTTGTTCGGTCAGCCCGGCGAACAGCGTTCGCAGGGGGTGGTGAACCGGCACGGCGGAATCCATGACTTCCTCCTCGCAAAGGGCGTGAAACGGTCGCGGTAATGGGCTCGTGGGAGAGGGGCGTGCCCGATCGAATCGATGAATTATTCTAGCTCGCGTTCGGCGGGCAAGTGTCCGACTTCCCCGGGTTCGCGGGCATTGTCCGAGCCGCAGACTCTTCCAACGACCGCGGGATAATCTTCGGTGTCACGATGATAATAGTCGGTGGAAGCGGGGCCGCATTCATGGCGGTTGAAATTTCTTGCGGGATCAGCGCCCAAACGCGGCGTCCCCCCGCATTCCGGTTCACCTCCCGCCGTATAACGAGGGGGATACAGCGGGACAACACCAACCCTGTGGACGACTTCCGAAGGCGAAGCCGGACTTCGGAAGTCTGGGTGGATCCAATATGCCGAATGCAAAACCCAAATTGCTCATCACGATGGGCGACTGCGCCGGCATCGGGCCGGAGATCATTGCGAAGGCGTGGCCCGCGCTCGGCGCGCACTGTCACCCCGTTGTCATCGGCGACCCGGCGAAGTTGCCGCCGGGGATCGAATGCGTCAACGCGTCGTCGGCGGATCTGTCCGCTGTCCCGCTCGGCAAGGTCTCCGCCGCGGCGGGGCGGGCCGCGTCCGATTGGCTCTGCTTCGCCATCGACGAATGCTTGGTCGGGCGCGCCGACGGTATCGTAACCTGCCCGCTCAATAAGGAAGGATTGCACGCCGCCGGTATCCCATTCCCCGGCCACACGGAAATCCTCGCGCACCGGACGGGGGCGAATTCCCATGCGATGCTGCTCTACGACGACGATTTACAACTCGCCGTGGCCCACGTTACGCTGCACCGGGCGGTGAAAGATGCCGTCGGCGACATCACCGTGGAATCGGTGCTCGACAAGATCCGCCTGCTGCACGGCATCGTCCCGAAGCTGACCGGGAACGCGGCCCGCATCGGTGTGGCGGCGCTGAATCCGCACGCCGGCGACGGCGGATTGTTCGGCGACGAGGAAGCCCGTATCATCGCCCCTGCGGTCGCACGGGCGCGGGCCGAGGGACTCGACGCGACCGGCCCGATCGCCGCCGATGCGATCTTCCTCCCGCACAACCGGGCCAAGTTCAACGGTGTCGCGGCCATGATCCACGATCACGGCCACATCGCCATGAAGCTGCTCGGCGGCCGGCGGGCGGTCAACGTCACCGCGGGCCTCAGCATCGTGCGCACGAGTGTGGCCCACGGCACCGCGTACGACATCGCGGGGCGAGGTGTCGCGGACGAAAGCAGCTTGATTGCGGCGGTCAAAGTGGCGGCCCGGTTGGCCAAGGGGAGACGCGATGGACGGTGAATACGACGACGAGCGCCCGCGACTGCGCACGATCCCCGGCAACGGAATGGCCACGGTGGCGCTCGTCCTCGGCGTCCTCGCCCTTTGCGGTGGCATCACCGCGATTCCGGGGCTGATCTGCGGCATCATCGCCATGGGCCGGTCCAGCTCGCGCAACGGAGCCGGCTTCGGCATGGCTCTGGCGGGCACGATCCTCTCGGGCATCGGCATCTTCACGGGCATCCCGCTCATGATCGCGCTGCTCTTGCCCGCGGTGCAGAAAGTCCGAGAGGCGGCCACACGTCAGCAGAGCAGCAACAATTTGAAACAGCTCAGCCTCGGGCAGATGAATCACGAATCGTTGAACGGTGAGTTCACCAAGCCCTACCACTACCGAGGACCCGTCGGGGAAGAACCGGAGAAGTTGAGCGACCGCCTGAGTTGGCGCGTCGCACTCCTACCCCATATCGAACACGAAAACACCTACGGGCGATTCAAACATCACGAGGCGTGGAACAGTCCGAACAATCGGCCGCTCGCGGATGTTTCGATCAAGACGCTGATCCACCCCGGGGACGCGCCGCCCAGCACGAACACGCGCTATCGGATCTTTTACGGCGGCGGCGCGGGATTCGACTTGAATCGCAAGCGGGACTCGCGGGGCATCACCGATGGCCACTCGAATACCATCGCCATCGTCGAAGGGGGCGACCCGGTGACGTGGACCCAATTCAACGAATACCCGTTCAGCATGGACGGCCCCTTGCCGTCATTGGGACTGCCGAAGGCCGATGTTTTCCAAGCCGCGATGTTCGACGGCAGCATCCGCACGATCAAGAAGACGATCGATCCGAACGTGTTGAAACGGGGCATCCACGCCTCCGATGGTTCTCCGCTGGCCGACTGATTCGAGGGTCGCTTCCATGCCGCGCGACGACGATGACGAAGATGATGACCGCCCGCGCCGCCGTTCCCGCCGGGATGAGGACGACGACGATGCTCCGCCGCGCCGGCGATCGCGCCGCGATGAGGACGATGAGTCGGCTGAACTCCCGCGCACGACGGGCACCAACGGCTTGGCGGTGACCTCGCTCGTTTTCGGGGTGCTGTCGTTCTGCACCGGCATCACGTTCCTGCCCGGCCTGATCTGCGGCGTCATGGGGTTGGCCAAAGCGAAGAAAGTCGGCACGGGCAAAGGTCTGGCCATCGCCGGCATCCTGACTTCGCTCGGCGGATTGTTGCTGTCCATCGCCGTCGGCGTCGGCGTCTATTTCATTTACTCGAAAGCGGAGAGAAACAAGGAGGAATATCGGACGCAAAACAACTTCAAGCAGGTCGGCATCGCCGCGCATGCCGTCCGCGACATCACCGATTATTTCCCCAAACCGTACCTCGACGAATCGGTCCGCGACCCCGGTCCGCCGATCCCCGAGGCCGCGTTGAAGTCCAAGCTGAGTTGGCGCGTCGCCATTCTGCCGTACATGGAGCAAAGCGACCTCTTCTACCGCTTCAACCGCTCCGAACCTTGGGATAGCTCGGCGAACAAGCCGCTGTCCCAGACGGTGGTGATGCCGTACACCGACGCCGATAGTCCGCTGGATCCGACGACGCGACTGCGCTGCTTCTACGGCAACGGCGCGATGTTCGACGTGCAACAGCGAATCGGCTTGGTAGGCATCATGGATGGAACCTCGAACACCATCATGTATGTGGAAGGCGCCGAGAAAGTGACGTGGAGCCAATTCAACGAATACAAGTTCGATCCGAACGGCCCCCTCCCCGCGCTCGGCCACCCCAAGCGCGATACCTTCTCGGCGGTATTCGTCGACGGGTCCGTCCGCCAGATCAGAAAGACCATCAACCCGACGACGCTGAAAGCGCTGATCACGCGGGCGGAGGGAGATGTGATTGCGGATTACTGACGCTCACCTCAGCCGCTTGCACATTCAACACGCGGCGGACCACCTCGGCTTCCAGCGTGAGTTCGTCCAAGTCCGCTTGGGCCAGCGCGATTCGCTCTTCCAAGCGGGCGAGTCGTTTCTTCGGGTTGTCGCCCATAATGCGAGCGAGCAATTCCAGCGCGAGTAATGCGTGCCAACCTTTCATCAGCAGGCCGCGGAGACGGTAGATGCGGCCCATGCGGGCGAGTTGGTCCGGGGCGATGGCCCGCGTCGTCCGCAGTAGCCTGGCCAGCGGCGATGCGCTCGTCCAATAGTAAAGGATGAACTCCAGCGTCGGTAGCAGCACG
This sequence comes from Fimbriiglobus sp., assembly GCA_043737155.1. Lineage (GTDB taxonomy): Bacteria > Planctomycetota > Planctomycetia > Gemmatales > Gemmataceae > JALHQU01. The sequence goes on from JAYTBD010000115.1 coordinate 8,017, forward strand.
ATGGCCGCGTCGAGCCACTTCTCCCGGGCGTACTTCAACGGCTGTCCGCTCGCTTCCAATTTGATGATGAACTCGGCGGCGAAGGCGACCCAAATCAGCGCCATGCAGATGTTCAACGCCATCTCGAAGGCCGGCGATTCGTCGACCGTTTCCGCCCAGATGTACTCGATGCCCAAAATCGGCAAGATCAGCAGGGCGAATATCAGCAGCGGCAATCCGAAGGCCCGGTCGAGCCGGCGGAGCAATCCTTTTCCTTCGAGTTGCCAGCCGATCCACGGCAGCCAGATTTTGCCGACGACCGGGTGGACGAAGCCCATCCGCGCGGGCGGGAATGCGATCACGGCCAGCACGCGCACCAGCGCCGGCCAGCGCCGACGGGTGCGATCGCGGAAGATAAATGTCAGCGCCGATTCGATGGCAAACACCGGCCAGAGTCCGAGCAACACACTCAAAATCAAGTCGATCTCGATACCGTCGACGCGCCTGTGAATCAATCCTGCGAAGGCCAACAGGTGGAACCCGGCCAACCAGAAGAAGACGGGGGCGAAGCGATCCGCCCACGGGTGGGCGCTCGGTGTCGGAGCCGCTTCGGCTAGGGAAATCGACACGTCGGCCCCGCACTTTCTTCGACCGTTCTATTTCGACACTCCCCGCATAACATTACGGTCTCCGAACATCCCCCGCTACGGAAACCGACATGTCCGCGTCCCCCGACCCTTGGTTCCAGACCCTGTTCGCCGAACGCATCGGGGGGGTCGGCTACGGCAAATCGACCGACATCTACAAGTTCGAGAAGATCAAGCGGGCCAAGCGGAAGGCGCTCGCCGACTTCCCCGATCGCAAGCTCCTCGACTTCGGCATCGGCGAAAACGACGATATGGCCCCGGTCCAAATCCGCGAGTCGCTGAAAGCGGAGACGGACAAGGTCGAGAACCGCGGCTACGCGGACAACGGGATCGCCGAGTACAAAGAGGCGGCGGCGGCGTTCATGGGCCGCGAGTTCGGCGTCGCCCTCGATCCGGTGACAGAGGTGTGTCACTGCATCGGCAGCAAGCCGGCTTACGCGATGCTCCCGGCCTGCTTTATCAATCCCGGCGACGTGACCTTGATGACCGTGCCGGGCTATCCCGTCGCCGGGACGTGGACCAAGTATTTGGGAGGCGAAGTCCACCGCCTGCCGCTGCTGAAGGAAAACGGCTTCTTCCCCGACTTGAAGGCGATCCCCGCCGACATCAAGCGGCGGGCGAAGTTGATGGTCATCAACTATCCGAACAGCCCGACGGGCGCCGTGGCGACGGTCGATTTCTACAAGCGCGTCATCGAATTCGCCCACGAGAACAAGGTCGTGATCGTGCAGGACGCCGCGCACATCATGCTGAGTTACGGCGGCAAATCGCTGAGCTTTCTGCAAGTCGACGGGGCCAAAGAGGTCGGCGTGGAAGTCCATTCGATGAGCAAAGGCTTCAACATGATCGGCTGGCGGCTCGGCTTCATGGCGGGTCACGCGAAGATCGTGCAGGCCTACGCGGACGTGAAGGACAACAGCGATTCGGGACAGTTCATGGCGATCCAAAAGGCCGCCGCCGCGGCCTTGCGCGATCCGGGCATCCCCGGCGCGGTGAAGGCGAAGTACGAGCGCCGCCTGCGGAAGCTGGTCACCGCGCTGCAGCAAGTCGGCTTCGCCGCGACCATGCCCGGAGGGACGTACTTTCTCTACACGGCGACGCCGAAGTCGGCCGGGGATCGCCGGTTCGCCAACGCCGAGGAAGCGAGCCAATACCTGATCACCGAGCAGAGCGTGTGCACGGTCCCGTGGGACGACGCCGGGGCGTTCTTGCGGTTCAGCGTGACGTATATTGCGAAGGACGAAGCGGAGGAAGACGCCTTGATGGCGGAAACGGTGGCGCGGTTGCAGGGGATGAAGCTGGCGTTTTGAGGAGCTTCAACTTGAACCGCGAGGGGGCCGTGTGTGATAATAGCCGTGCCGCCGGACTCGCTCGTGCACCGCATTGGCGGTGCTTCGGTAAAAGCTTTGACGCTGAGCGCCCGCGATTGCAGCGCCGACCCGCCGGGCTTATCCGTACTCTTGTATGAATCCGCCCTTGACGCGAGTCGCCGGATGCTGCGCGAATTCGGCGAACTGAAAAAATGGCGCAGATTCGGGAGAATCGTCTGCACGACGACCGCGGCGGAGATTTATGCCAGCGGTTACGGCGTGATCGAATTTCCCACCCATTCCCTACCCAACCACGGACGGATCATCCATGGGGATGGCATCGCCGGTTTCACAGAAGAGAACCTTCGGCGCTTGAGTGCACTGTTCACGACAACGGAGATCTCAGAGTGAGCCAGACCCTGACCGCGACGAAAACCCTGCGCGTACTCTCCCCCGGTCGCCTCGACTTGGGCACAGTGCAGATCGAGGGCATCACGGAAGGGCGTATTCACGGGGAATTCATTCCGTCCGAGCACTTCGGCACTTACGAGCCGATCTTCCGCCGGTACACCGAAATTGTCGAGGAGCAAGCCTTTACCTATCTGGATCAAATCGAATCCGAAATCGCGCGGCTCGGCATCACGATCCAATTCGACGAAACCGATGCACCCGAGCACGTCTACGGCGTGCAAATATTCACCGATGGAGGCTTCTCCTGTCGGCTCTTGAACCCTTAACCTCTCGGGATCTGCCCATGAAAATCCGCACCGTCGCCCTCCTCACCATCGCCTCCGCCGCGCTCGGCGTAGGCCTCTCGTTCGCGCTGCAGCGCGAGTACAAGAGCGGGATCGTTTTCCCGGAGCCGAAGGTTGTCACCCCCGGCGAGAAACCGGGCGACGCTCCGAGCGATGCCAACATCCTCTTCGACGGCAAGGATCTCTCCAAGTTCACCAACGGCGACAAATGGGAAATCAAGGACGGCTACGCCCTGACCCGGGGCGGCGACATCACGACCAAAGAGAGCTTCGGTGACATGCAACTCCACGTCGAATTCGCCACGCCCGAGAAGGTCGATCCGAAGCAGACCGGCCAAGCCCGCGGCAACAGCGGCGTCTACATCATGGGCAAGTACGAGGTGCAAATCCTCGACTCATTCGAGAACAAAACCTATTTCGATGGCCAGTGCGCGTCGCTGTACAAACAGCAGCCGCCGATGGTGAACGTGTGCCGGAAACCGGGGGAATGGCAGACGTACGACATCGTCTTCGAAGCGCCGAAATTCGCCGAGGACGGCAAAGTGCTGAAGCCGGCGATCTGCACGGTCTTCCACAACGGCGTCTGCGTGCAGAATCACTTCGAACTCACGGGCGGCACTTACTACGATCAGCGCGCGAAGTATGTCAAGCACGAAGCGAAGCTGCCGTTCCGCCTGCAAAACCACGGCAACCCGGTGAAGTTCCGCAACATCTGGGTGCGGGACATCGCGATGCTCGTCGGCAAGGAACCCGAGAAGAAACAGGACTGACGTGCTGCTCGCCGAGATGAATTGGCCCGCCGTGGAAGCATTGCCCAAAGAGACGCCCATCGTTTTCCCGCTGGGCGCTCTCGAGCAACACGGCCGGCACATGCCGCTGGCCACCGACAGTTTGCTGTGCGGCGAGATCATCCGCCGGGTCGCCGAATTGCCGCGCTTCCGCGATGGCGTTGTGTTCGCCCCCATGCAATGGCTCGGTAATTCGCACCACCACAGCGATTTCCCCGGTACCCTTTCGGCGTCGCCGCGGGTTTACCTCGATCTCCTCAACGACATCCTCACGGCTTTCATTGAATCCAGTTTCACGCGGCTCGTGTTTATCAACGGCCACGGTGGGAACCACGTGCCGGGGAAGCAGAGCATCTTCGAAATGCGGCAGAAGTACCGCGCCCACCGGCATCTTCTGTTGCTCTTCGCCACATACTGGAATTTGGCGACGCCGACCGACGCCTTCGTTCAGGCGCAGATGGGCCACGCATGCGAATGGGAAACATCCATGATGCTGCGCATCCGTCCGGACTTGGTCGGCGACATTTCCAATGTGAATGAAGTGCCGTTCGGCAACGCCTTCGAACCGGCGACGCGGGGCTGGATCATGCCGGAGCGATCGGTCGACGGGCACATCGGCGATCCGCGCGCGGCGACGGTGGAAAAGGGCGAGATCCTTTTATCCACCTTCGCCGACGGCGTCTCGAAGCTGCTCGACCGCGTCATCGACTGGGATGGAAAGAGCTGGAACGGATGACGCCGCCCCGCCCGCCCGCTTGGAAATGGATCGTCGCCGGGTTGCTGCTCCTGGCGACGATGATCAACTACCTCGACCGCCAAACGCTTTCGACACTTTCCAATCGCATCATCGCCGACTTCGATTTGAACAAGGAACAGTACGGCGATCTCGAAATGGCCTTCGGCTTGGCCTTCGCGGCCGGGTCGCTCGCATTCGGTCTGCTCGCCGATGCGCTCAACATCCGCTGGCTCTACCCGGCGGTCTTGCTGGCGTGGTCGTCCGTCGGCGTCCTCACCGGGTTTACGGAATCGTTCGAGGAATTGTTGCTCTGCCGGACGGCACTGGGCTTCTTCGAGGCCGGCCACTGGCCCTGCGCCGTGCGGACGACGCAGCGGTTGCTCACCGAAAAGGACCGCACCCTCGGCAACAGCGTGCTGCAAAGCGGCGCGGCCATCGGGGCGATTTTCACACCGCTGGCCGTGAATGCGATGGTCGGCGACTCCACCGCACCCGGCGTCTGGCGCGGCCCGTTCATCGCCGTCGGGTTGGTCGGGATGCTTTGGATCGTCGGATGGCTCGCGTTGATCCGCACCCGCGATCTCGCGG
>JAYTBD010000116.1:0-5569 GCA_043737155.1 Fimbriiglobus sp.
CCGTGCAGTTGATGGTACGCGGACTCGTCGATGCGCGTGAACGAAATGCGGTCGCCGACGCGCAGGGGGAAGAATCCGTCGGCGACATCGACGAGCGTCAGCGGGGTTCGGCCGACGAGATGCCAACCGCCGGGGCGGGGCAGGGGATAGATTCCCGTCTGCCGGCCGGTGAGTCCAACGCTGCCCGCTTCGACGCGTGTTCGCGGCGAAGCGAGCCGCGGAACCCCGCACAATTCGGGCGGGAGGTAGCCAAGGTAAGGGAACCCCGGCACGAAGCCGATGGCGTGCACGGTGAAGAGTGACGAAGTGTGAAGCGCTATGACCTGATCGGGATCGATTCGGAGGTGCGAAGCCACGGCGGGCAGGTCAAGCCCGCGTTCATAGCAGACGGGGATGGTGATTGTCCGGTCCCCCCTCTCCGCTTCGGAGAGGGGGCTAGGGGGTGAGGTCTGCGCTTCCGCGATGAAGTCGGCTACCGAAGCCGAAGTGATTCGATCGGCATCGAAGTACACCCCCACCGACGCATACGCCGGAACGACATCCTGCAACCACGCGGGCGCGAGTTCTCGGATCCGCGTCGCCAACCGCACCGCCGCCGATTCATCCGGCAGGTAAACGAGCCACGCCGATTCGCCGAGCGGATGCAGGTCCATGGAAAAAGGACGTCGTTGGTGGGAGTGATTGAGTTGGACAGTTCGCGGAGGGCATTCTACATTTCAACCACTGCTCTCGTCGGATTGTGGGGAATTAACGATGCCGATCCGCTCGCAGTGCCGCTGCGGTAAAAGCTACTCCGTCGATGACTCTTTCGCGGGCAAACGGTTCAAATGCAAGGTCTGCGGGAGTGTGGGGACCGTGCCCGCCGCCGTCGCGGATGAAGCCGAATTCGAGTTCGTCGATGATCCCCTTCCGCCAGTGGCCGTCAAGAAGGCGGTGAAAGCCGTCGAAGTCATCGAAGACGATGTCGGCGAAGAGCCGGAGCCGCGGCCCGAACCGCGTCGGAAGAAGAAACGCAAGAAGAAACAATCGGAGGGGATGACGCGCGAAGAGGAGCGCGACCTCATCGACAAACTGAACGCCACCGACGAGCGGCGGAAGCGCACGCTGCGGGGGGTCGCGTTCCTCGTCTTGGGCATTGTCGTCTTGATCGGTGCCGGGATCATGTTCGCACTCCGAGCCGAGTTCGTTTTCCACGACGACCCCTCCTTCAATCGAAATTACCTGGGCGGAATCGTCTTGGTCTCCATCACGGGTCTGGCGGGTGTTGTCAAAGGCGCGTTCAGCCTGCTCACGGGTCAAATGCTCGGCGAAGAAGATTGAAGCTTACTTCTCGAGCAGCAACTTCGCAATCGGCTCCCCCTCGGCGAACTTCACCGTCCGGCCGATGGGGGTTTGGTTCACCTTCTCGAAGTCGATCCCCAAGCTCTTCAAAATGGTCGCGTGGATGTCGCCGACTTGGACGGGGTCCGTCGGCTCCGCTTTGCCCTCCGGGTCGGTTGCGCCGATGACTTGCCCGCCGCGGATACCGCCGCCGGCGAGGGCGATGCTGAAGCCGCCCGGCCAGTGATCGCGCCCGCCGATCGGGTTGATGCGCGGCGTGCGGCCGAATTCGCCGGCGCAGAGCACCATCGTTTTGTCGAGCAATTTGCGGTCGCGCAAGTCTTGGATCAGCGCGGCGAACGCAGGGTCGAGCGTCTTCAATTGGGTCGCGTGGAAGGCGTGGTTGTTGGCGTGCGTGTCCCAACCGCCGAGCGTCACTTCGATGCAGCGGACGCCGACTTCGACGAGCCGTCGAGCGGCGAGGCACCCGCGGCCGAACGGAGTGTCGCCGTAGAGTTTTCTCACCGCGAGCGGTTCCTTCGACACGTCGAACGCCTTCAATTGCTCGGAGCTCATCATCTTACGGGCGTCGGCGACAGTCTCCTTGTGCAGCGTCGCTTGCACTCGGCGCGTGCGCCCCTTGGCGAAGGCGGACTCGACCACATCGAGGTGCTGCAAGCGGTCGGTGTCGCGCGGTGTCGGCAGGAACGATTGCGTGTCGGGCACGGGGCCGGCGGGGTCGTCGGTGCGGAAGGCGTCGAAGCCATCGCCGAGGAACCCGCCGCGGGCGGGCCATTGCGAGGAGAGGATGCTGACGTGGCGGGGAATGTCGCAGCCGGCGGCGGGGAGTTCGTGCGCCGCGATGGCTCCGATGCTCGGATAGACGACCGTGGGGTCGGGTCGGTAGCCGGTCTTGACAGTGGTCGTGCCGCGCTCGTGGTCGCCCTCCTTGCTCATGACCGAACGCACGAGGCTGATGTGTTTCATTTGCTCCGCGAGGAGGCCGAAACCCTCGCCGAGCTTCACGCCCTTCAGCTTGGTGTCGATGGCTTTGGAACCGCCGGCGATATTCGTACCGGGGTGCGGGTCGAAGGTTTCGAGTTGGCTCGGTCCCCCCTGCATCCAAAGGATGATGACCGAGTGCGCGGTCGCCTTGCGGTCCGCCTGCTTCTCGGCGGCGTGGGCGAGCATGTGGCCAATCGGCGTGAGCCACGTTCCCCCGGCGAGCGTGGCGGTGGCGACGAACCGCCGGCGGGTCAATGGTTCCATGAGAACTCCGTCGAGTTGAGCAAGGACCAGAAGAGGTCTTCCATCCGTTGCGATTTCGAGGTCGCCTTGTCGGCGAGAAACTTTTCGAAGTGCTTGCGCTCGGCGTCCGTCGGCCGGCGCGAGAGCACGGTCAGATACGCGGCTTCGAGCGTTTTGGTTTCGTTCGGCGTTTGGATGGCGATGCGCGAGGTGGCATTGAACGGCCTCTCTTTGATTTTTTCGCGCAGCAATTCGCCGTTCATCAATAGCAATCGCTGGGGGATTGTTCCGCCGCGGCCGTCGAATTCGTCTTCGCCGCTGTCGCCGTAGCGCTTGACGAAGTCGTTCATCTGAGTCGCCCGCATCGCGCGCCAGACGATGTGCGTGTCGGCGTCGATAGTGCGCACCGAAGACGCTTGCAGCAACCCGCCGGCGACCTGCTCCGGCCGTAGCCGGGTGAGCGGGAAGATGGCCCACGCTTTCTCTTCCGCTTCGGTCACTTCGTGTTCGCTGGCGCTGTCGAGTCGGAAGACGCGCGTCGAAGCGATGACCCGGATCAAGCGGCGCAGGTCGTAGCCGTGGGCGACGAAATCGTCCGCGAGAATGCCGATGGCCGGGTGGAGCGCCGAGCCGCCGGTGGCCCCTTCGGGTTCGAGATTGTCGATCGGCGCTTGCAGCGGTTGGCCCAGCAAGAAGGCCCAGACGCGGTTCACCGTGGCGCGGGCGAAGTACGGATTCTTCGGGTGCGTCACCCAGGCGGCCAACTGTTCGCGACGGGTTCCCTCCTTGGGCATCAACTCCACTGAGAAGGGTACCTTCGGCGCGACGGTCCGCATCACTTCGCGCTTCTTGTCGTCGACTTGGTATTCGCCGGTGCCGTCTTGGATGCCCGCGAAACCGACGTGCGTTTGACCGAAGAACGCCGCGAGCGATTCGAAGTCATCCTGCTTCCACGAGGCGAACGGGTGGTTGTGGCACTGGGCGCAGTCGATGCGCAAACCGAGGAAGGCGCGCGTCACGCGCCCGGCCAATCGCACCGGGTCGGGCTGGTTGCCCATCTCGGGTTGCGCGGTCACGCTGATGAAATTCGTGGCCGGGTTGTCGGTCCAAATGCCGCGGCCGGCGATGAGCGCGCGGACGGTGCCATCGTAAGGGCGATTGTGCGCCACTTCGTCGGCGAGCCAAGTCGTGAACCGCCGTCGGCGGTAGAGTAGAAACGGGCCGTCTTCGGTGCCGACGTAAGATCGCGCCAGTCGTTCGGCGAAGTAGTCGGGGAAGCGGGCATCTTGGAGGATGTGCTCGATCCACCACGGCAAACGCTCGTCGGCCGGAAGGCTCTCGAACTGGCGGATTTCTTCGAGCGACGGGACGGTGCCCATCAACCCGAGGCTGAGTCGTCGAGCGACTTGCAGATCGTCGGCGGGTGGTGCGACTTTGAGTCCGTCGTCGACCCACTGCTGTTGGAACGCCGCATCGACGCGGCCGACGGTTTGACGGAAGCCCGGCTCTTTAAAAATCTCGGCGTCGTGCCGCGCGGCGCCGGGCGGTCCCGGTGGCGGGATGAGGTTCACACCGAGCACGATCGCCCCGCTCAGGACGACGCCGGCGAACAGGAGATTCTTCGCCCAGAGCATGGTTGCGGCTCTTCGTCGTAGTGTGTCTGTAGCTTACCGCACGGCGACGCCGGCGGTTTCAATGTTCCCAAATCCGGGCGGAATCGAAACCGGTCCGCGGCGCCGGGGTATCGTTTTCCATGAGCCACTCCACCGTCGAACGACCCGTCGAATTTCTGCCCGACGATGCCATTATTCCGACGGCGCAAATCATCCCGACGGTGTTACCGCTCGGCATCTTCCCGACCGTCGAACGCATCGTGCGCCGGGAACGAGCCGCGCGTGTCGGCGACGATCCTATCCAGCAGTTCGTCGGACTCATCCGGAGCTTTGCCCGATCGGTGGAATGGTGCTTCGGTTTCGCCGCGCTCCTGGTCGGCTTGGCGATACTTGCCGCGATCCCGCTCCTGCAGTTCCTGACCCTCGGTTACTTGCTCGAAGCCGGCGGTCGCTTGGCCCGCACGGGTCGATTCGGCGAAGCGTTCATCGGCATCCGCATCGCCGCGCGGCTCGGGGGGATCGCACTCGCCAGCTGGCTGTTCCTGCTGCCGGTGCGGATGCTCTCCGACTTCGCGTACACGGCGTCGATCATCGATCCGGGCGGCGCACAGCCCCAACTCTGGCGCGTCGGCCTCGTCGCGCTGATCATCGCCACCGGCTTGCACCTCGGCACGGCCATCGCCCTCGGCGGCAAACTCCGGTACTTCGTCTCGCCTCTCAACGTCGTCTGGCTGTTGATGCGGATCCTCCGCGGCGGCTATTACGCCAAGGCGCGCGACGCGGTGTGGGACACCGTGATCGGGTTGCGGTTGCCCTACTATTTCTGGCTCGGCTTGCGCGGCTTCGTGGTCGGCGCGATCTGGATCGCGCTGCCGGTGACGATGATCGCCCTCGGGCGGATCGACAACCCCGTGATGAAAATCATCGGTTTCATCGGCGGCGGGACGCTGATCGTGATCCTGCCGTACGTCCCGTTCCTGCAGATGCGGATGGCGGAGCGGAACCGCTTCGCCGAGGGCTTCAATTGGCTCGAGGTCCGGCGCACCTACCGCAAGTCGCCTTGGTTGCATGCCTTCGCCTTTTTCGTCGCGTTGCTCTTCGCCGTGCCGCTGTATCTGCTGAAGATCGAAGCGGTGCCGAGCGAGGCGGCGTGGTTGCCGAGCTTGCTGTTCGTCTCGTTCATATTCCCGTCGAAGGTGCTGACCGGCTGGGCGTTGGCGCGGGCGAATCGGCGCACCGAACCGCGGCATTTCTTTTGGCGCTGGAGCGGCCGCATGACCTTCTGGCCGGCCGCGACAGCGTATGTGATCGTGGTGTTCTTCACGCAATTCACGAGTTGGAATGGCGTCTGGAGCTTGTACGAACAGCACGCGTTCTTGGTGCCGGTG
>JAYTBD010000117.1:0-5565 GCA_043737155.1 Fimbriiglobus sp.
CAACTTGCCGTGAGCGTTCCACGGCAAGTTGGGAAACTTGCCGCCACAGTCGAACAGATGATTCACGAGGTCCACGATGTCGATCGATGTCATTGCCCCGATGCCCGTGAAGCGGACGCGCCCCGTCCCGCCGCCCTACGTCTCCGCGATCCGTCCGTGGCTGCGCCCCCTGCTCTGGGCCACGTTTGCCGGGTTCGCCGTACTCGGCGCCACCGGGGTTTACCTGTCGGGCGTCAGCCTGATGAATTACCTCAGCCCCGGCGGCACATACACCACGCCGTTCACGTTTTGGATGTTCCTCGCCCACGGGGCCGTCGGGCTGCTCGGCACGCTCCCGTTCTTGATCTTCGGCGTCGCTCACTACTTCACTTCGCGGAACCGGCGCAACCGCAAAGCCGTGCGGCTCGGGCTGATCGTCTTCGCCCTCGGCATCCTCGTCATCCTCACCGGCGCGGCGCTCTTCCAATTCGAAGGCCTGCCGCAATTGCCGACCGGCACGCCCGCACGGCTGATCGTCTACTGGTTGCACATTCTCATTCCGGTGGTCTGCATCTCGGCGTACATCGGCCATCGCCGGGCCGGACCGCCGATCAAATGGGGTTACGGCAAGGCGTGGGGCGGGGTTGTCGTCGTCACCATGGGCGCGATGGCGTGGTTCCACAATTACGATCCGCGCGAGGCCGGCCGACAGCAATCGCTCGACGGGTTGCAGTACTTCGAACCGTCGAACGCCCGCACCGCCGACGGGAAGTTCATCGACGCCAAAGTCATGATGAACGACGCCTACTGCACCAAGTGCCATGCCGACATCGCCAACGACCACCTGCACAGCGCCCACAAGTTCAGTTCGTTCAACAACCCGGCGTACTTGTTCAGCGTGAAGGAAACCCGCGAGATGGGCATGAAGCGCGACGGCCACGTGAAGTCGTCGCGCTGGTGCGCCGGCTGCCACGACCCCGTGCCGTTCTTCAGCGGCGAGTTCGACAACGCCGATCTCGATTTCGAAAAACGCGACACCGGCCACGCGGGCATCACTTGCGTCGTCTGCCACAGCATCACCGAAGTCCACGGCCCGCAGGGCAACGCGGCCTACACCATCGAGGAGCAGCAGCAGTACCCGTTCACCTACAGCGAGAACGCGATCCTGCAGTGGATCAACGGGCAGATGGTCAAGGCCAAGCCGGACTTCCACAAGAAGACGATGCTCAAGCCGGTGCACAAGACCGCCGAGTTCTGCGCGACCTGCCACAAGGTCTCGCTGCCGATCGAACTCAACCATTACAAGGACTTCCTGCGCGGGCAGAACCACTACGATTCGTTCGTGCTCTCGGGCATGGGCAATGGCAGTCGGAGTTTTTACTTCCCGGAGAAGGCCAAAGATAACTGCGCGAGCTGCCACATGCCGTTGAAGCCGAGCGAGGATTTCGGCGCCAAGGACTTCGACGGCACCGGCGGCCGCAAGGTGCACCACCACAGCTTCCCCGCGGCCAACACGGGCCTGTTCGAACTGCTCAAGAACGAGCCCAAGTACGCCCATATGAAAGAGGGCTTCGACAAGACCATCGGATTGAACGCGGACTTCCTGAAGGACAAGAAGCTCCGCATCGACCTCTTCGGCGTCAAGAACTTCAAGGGCGATGGCTCGGTCGACGACGAGTCGCTCACGGTGCTGCGGCCGAAGCTGCCGGAGTTGAAACCGGGCGAGACGTACCTTCTCGAAACGGTGGTGCGGACGCTCAACATCGGTCACCACTTCTCGCAGGGGACGGCCGATTCCAACGAGATCTGGGTCGACTTCACCGCGAAGTGCGACGGTAAAGTCATCGGCCGCAACGGTGCGACGCAGAACCCGGACGACACCGGCGCCGTCGATGAGTGGGCGCACTTCATCAATGTCCACATGCTCGACAAATCGGGCAAACGCATCGATCGCCGGAACCCGCAGGACATCTTCACGCCGCTCTACGACCACCAGATCCCGCCCGGTGCGGCCAACGTGGTCCACTACAAATTGACGGTGCCGCCGGATGCGAAGGGGCCAGTGGAACTGACGGTGCGCTTGCGCTATCGCAAGTTCGACCAAGCCTACATGGAGTACGTTCACAAGCCTTTGAACCGCCCCATCCCGAAGATGCCGATCGTTGATATCTGCAGCGATACGGTGACGTTGCCGCTCGCCGGTTCCACGGTACCCGAGCAAACTTCGCCCATCGATCCACCGTGGCAGCGCTGGAACGACTACGGCATCGCCTGCTACCTCGAAGGGGGCTTGGGCAACAAGAAGGGGAACCTGCGACAAGCGGAAGTCGCGTTCAAGAAATTGCTCACGCTCGACGCCAAGCCGGCCGTGTGGCACGCCCATGCGAACTTGGCGCGCGTCTATATCGACCTGGGCAAATTGAAGGAGGCCGCGGAGGAAGCGACCGCGTCCGGGGCATGCGATCCGCCGGCGCCGTGGTGGTTGCAAGCGTGGCTCTCCGGGTCGGCGCTGTCCGAGAATGCGAGCACGCGCGCCGACTGGGACGCGGCGATTGCGCAGTTCGCCAAGATCGTCGAGCCGGCGAACCAACCGAAGGAGCGGAACATGAACTTCACCAAAGATTACGTCGTGCTCGACCGATTGGGGCAGGCGTACTTCCGCCGGGCGCAGTTGGAACAGACCGGCTCCGCCGAGCAGACGCAGTTCTTGTTGAAGGCGGTGGCGACGTACCAACAAGTGCTCGCGATCGATCCGGAGGATCTGATGGCGCACTACGGCTTGAACCAGAGCTATGGCCTCTTGAGCTACTTCACGAGGGCTGCACCCGCTGCGGAGGGCGTCGAAGGGAGCATTGCCGAAGTACAGCGGTTGCTGAAATCGACCTCGGCCGGCTCGCCGGAGAACCGAGCGGCTGCGGGCCTGCGGCTCGCGGATGCCGTGACCAAACTCGGCCGCCGACCGCCGGATGCGAAAGCGCCGCGTTTGAAACCCCTGCAAGAGGCCCGGGTCGAATTGCAGAAAGCATTCGCGGCTGCGAGCGATTCTGATCCGAAGGCGGCGATCGCGGAGGCGCTCTCGGCCGTCCACCGCGAAATCCACGCGCTGCTGAAGCCGGACGAACTTGCCCGCTCGGCGACGACGCGGGAGTACCGCAAGAATCACCCCGCCGCCAACGCCGCCGCCGAGGCCATCGTCATCTATCCGACGGATCGATTCGGTGAGAAGCGGTGATGGGCAACCGCTCGCGGATGGTCGGATGCAAGAACCCGGTCACGGGGCCGTCACGGTGATCTTGAACGGGGCGCTGGTCACGGTGACCGCGCCGAAGCCTTCGCTCACTTTGGATCCCTTCGGGGCCGGGCTGACCCCGGTCTTCCAACTGGCCACGAGTTCGTAATCGCCGGCGGCCGTCCAATAGGTGAACTTCGACGCGCCGCGGAAGCCGCTGCTCAATGCGGTGAGCGTGAATTCGATGCTCTTGCCGGCGGCGAGTTCCACTTCCTCGGGCATGCGGAAGTCGGCGGTGAAAGCCAGATTCGGAGTGACGCCGACCGCGCCTTTGCCTTTCAACTCGAGGTCGAGGACGACCGGGTCGCCGCTCTTGTGAATCTTGATGGCTTTGTCGCCGGTGTTCTTCACGGTCAGTTTGAGATCGACCTTCGGCGGCGCGGGCATTTGTCCGCCTTTCTCCTTGGCGTCGGCGATTATCTTCTCGTACTCGAGCGCCGTCTTGCCGCCGAGGTCGAGTGTATATTTGGCTTCGCCGGTGATGGTCAGTTCCAACGGCGCCCCCGTCGGCTTCTTCTCTTCGGCTCGGGCGTCGGGGGAGAGTGCCATGAGAAGTGCGGTGCCCAGCAAGGTTCGGAAGAGTTTGCGCATCGAAGCGACTCCGGTGGTCCGACGGAACCGGCCGCGCGCCGATGCGCACGGCCATACTATTCCGACGACCCGCGATCCGGAAAGATTGTTCAATACTTCGGCACGGGGAACGGCGAGACGCTGTCGAACAAGCGCTGCTCGTCGGGCCGGCCATCTTTGCCCATGAGCGGCTTCTTGTTCTTGTCGTTCATCGCGAAGGTGATTTTCTTGAGGATGTCTTGGGTCGCGAGTAATTTGGGATCGTCCGGGCTATCGTATTCCCCGACCGTCACGATGCTGCCCATGCGGTGGTGGAGCACGAAGGCGTCGAACGGCCCCTTGTGCATGTCCGGGTGCCGCAGCGCCGCCGCGAGCCGCTCGGCCTCTTCGGCGGTCACGTCGAGCAGGCTTTTCTTCGCGTCGAATCGGAACCGGTCGAAGACCGAACCCCCGTCCCCGCCCTTGCCGGCCATTTTCGAAGGCGTGCTGAAGTTCCGCACGATCAGCGTCCACGGCTTCTTCGCTTTGAGCAAACTGTGCGGGACGTCCGAGTTGATTTTGACGATCCACGGCTCGAGCTTGTACTTGTCTTCGAGGTTCGCCTTGGCCACGGCCGGGTTCGGCACGACCATCGCCACCTTGTACGGGTTGACGTAGTTCCAACTCGATTTGAACTCGCTCGTGCCGTTCTGCGAGGTCTCTTCGCCGCCGATGGTCGTGCGGTCGAGCAGCGACGTATCCGTGGGCGCGGTCAGCTTGCGCACCGCCGTCAACCCCTCGCTGGCCTTGTCCATAGTCGCGAACCCGCCGATGAACACGGCCCATTGTTCCTGCGTTTCCATGGCCGGCTTCGGGATCTTCAAAATCAACGGCGTCGGGATGAACAAGTCCCCGCGCGCCTCGGCTTCTTTCTTGGCCTGCTCTTGCGCGCGCATCAGCGGTTCGTTTTTGGCCTGCTCCGATTTGCGGATCGCGTCGATCTTGGCGAGTTCCCCCGCCCGTTCCTCGGCGTTGCGCTCGAAGAGGTACGACGCGACTTTGTGCTTGTCGCGGATCTCTTTGGCGAGCGTCTCGGCCAGTCCGCGCGATTCCGGCCCGCCGTAGCTCTTGACGCAGATCATCCACGCGCCGTGGTCGGCCTTCACCGCCCACGGGTGCGGACCCTGCGGTTGCGCGGCGATCGAAGTCGGGATCGGCCGCAGCGGATCGCGGTGAACGGCGCCGGGCGGGGTCGGCGCCGGTGTCGATCCGCCGACGGGTTGGAACCCGGAAGGCAGAGCCGGGACGCCCGGTCGCGGTGCACTCGGGGTCGCGGTCGGGGGCAGTGCCCCGCCGAACGGAGCGGGCGCCGCGGGGCGATCCGAGGCGAACTGGGCCGACGCCCCGTTTGTGAACAGGATCGCAGTCGCCGAGACGGTACCGAGCAGAATGCTGCGCCGCATGGATAGCCCCCGAGATCGAAGATTCGGGGCGGCGATAGCGTGATGTGCGGCGGAACGCCAGTTCAAACTTGAGGGAATTCCTACATTGTTTGTTCCGGCGATTTGGTTTCGCCCGGTCCGAATTTGATCCTGCCATGACCGAAACCGAGTGGCGAACGAGCACCGATTTGAAGGCGATGCTCCGGCACGTCGGGGAACGCGCCGGCGAGCGGCGCTTGATTGTATTCTCGGTCGCCTGTTGCCGACGCGTGTGGTCGGCTATCGCGGATGAATGCAGCCGGGAGG
>JAYTBD010000118.1:0-5565 GCA_043737155.1 Fimbriiglobus sp.
GTCTCGGGGTTGGTCAGGGTTTCGACGAGCAGCTGCTGCAGGGCGGTCTGGACGCCGGTGCGGACGGCGTCGCCGACGGCTTCGGGGAGCCCGTCGGCCAGGGTGTCGATGATGGTGTCGAGGCGGTCGAGCTGATCGGAGAGCTGCTTGCGCTGGGGTCGCCCGTTGAGGGCGGCGAGGGTCGTCGTCATGGGATTCTCGGTGGGGTATGGGGTGGATGGAAGAGGACGACCGGACCCGCAACGCCGTCGGCGGTCGGGGCTGGGTCGCATCGATTCGGGACTTGTGAACGGTTGGGACGCTCAGCTCATCGGAGTGGCCAAGCGATTCAAGACAAGGCACTCGGCGGCGGTGGCGACGAGGCTGGCGATGAGCGCGGGACTGCCGCACCAGGCCAGCAGGCCGGTGAGCAGCCCGGCCCCGAGCGTGGCCAAGGCCGGGGCCCGCCGGGCGAGCCAGAGGTTCAACAACCGCGAACCGAAGTTAGAGCGGTTTCCGCGCTGATGTAGCGGTTGGGTAGCCACAGATCGCGAAGTAATTCCCGCACTCCTCAGGCGAGAAGCAATCCAACACCTCGCCGAGATATTTCTCCAAGGCCGGGATCGTCCGGTGTTCCACCGCCCGCAGTTTCGCCTTGAGTTTGCTGAACGCCTTCTCGATCGGGTTGAGATCCGGACTGTACGGCGGCAGGAACTTCAACTCGGCGCCGACCGCTTCGATCGCGGTCCGTACCGCCGTCCGCTTGTGGCTGCTCAGGTTGTCCATCACCACGATGTCGCCCCGCTTCAGCGTCGGCGCCAACTGCTGCTCGACGTAGGCGACGAACACGTCCCCGTTCATGGGCCCGTCGACGACCGTCGGCGCGGTCAGCCCGCCGACCCGCAGCGCCACCACGAAGGTGGTCGTCTTCCAGTGGTCGTGCGGCACATCCCTCACCAAGCGCCGGCCGCGCGGGCAGCGGCCGTGGCTCCGCGTCATGTGCGTGCTGGCCCACGTTTCGTCGAGGAACACCAGCCTGTTCGGGTCGAGCGTGGGTAGTTCGATCTTCCACTCGTCGCGTTTGGCCTTCACGTCGGGGCGATCCTGCTCACTCGCCCGGACCGACTTTTTTTTCGCGTCAGCCCGAGGGCGACCAAGGCCCGCGCCAAGCCGGTCCGGGACAGCGGCAGCCGGAACTTCGTGCGGTACTCGTCGAGCGTGGCGTCGGGGGTCCGGCGGACCGCGTCGCGGATCGCGTCGGCGTGCGCGACCCAACGGGCCACCGGCCCGCGCCGCTGCGGCTTGGGCCCAATCTGCCCGTTGGCGGCCCGGCGCTGTTTGAGTCGGCGCACCCAAGCGGTGCTGACCGTGTACTTCTTCGCCACCGCCGAAGTCTGCATCCCGGCGTCCACATCCGCCAGCACCCGCTCGCGCAAATCCAGCGAATAGGTCTTCATGGCGGTCTCCCGCGGGCGAAAACAACACCCTACCCAACCGACCCGATTCGCGCTACATCAAACCGATAACCGCTCTAGTTCGGGCCGAATCTTCGACGCCAGACGATACCCGATGTCGGGCCTCGAAGATTCGGCCCGATCTATAACGCGGACTATCTGCGGGTCACTAACCGTGCTTGCGCCTCTCGACAGTGGGTGGCGATGCACCGGCTGAGCAACTCATTGAGTTCAGAGCCGAGAACGCATCGAGCACATTGTCGCTCGGGAGGATAGAGACGAACGCGAATTTTGGTGCTCACGTCCCGTTTGCTTCGTACCAAACGATCGTCTCCTCCACCCCCGTGCGGAAGTCGGTCCGCGCCCGGAAACCGAATCGCTCGACCGCACGGGTCACATCCAAACAGCGACGCGGCTGGCCGTCCGGTTTGGTCGCATCCCATCTCAATTCGCCCGCGAACCCGCGCAATTCGCAGATCAATTCCGCCAACGCTTTCACCGTGATCTCCATCCCGCTGCCCAAATTCACCGGTTCGAGATCGTCGTAAAACTCGGTCGCCAAGGCGATCCCCTCGGCGGCATCGCGCACGAACAGGAACTCCCGCGAGGCGTTGCCGGTGCCCCACACGTCGATGTGATCGCGTCCCGCATCGCGCGCTTCGATCACCTTCTTGATGAGCGCGGGAATAACGTGGCTGCTCGCCGGGTCGAAGTTATCGCCGGGGCCGTACAGGTTCACCGGAAGCAGCGTGATGGCGTTGAAGCCGTACTGTTGGCGGTACGCTTGCCCCTGCACGAGCACCGCTTTCTTCGCGATTCCGTACGGCGCGTTGGTCTCTTCGGGGTAGCCATTCCAAAGGTCGACTTCGCGGAAGGGGACCGGCGTGAACTTCGGGTACGAGCAGATGGTGCCGACGTTCACGAACTTGGCGATGCCGCGGCGCCGGGCTTCTTCCAAGAGGAGAATGCCCATGACGGCGTTCTCGTAAAAGAAACGGCCGGGGTTGTCGCGGTTGGCGCCGATGCCGCCGACGACCGCCGCGAGATGGACAATGATGTCCGGCTTGAAATCGTCGAGGAGTCGGCGCACCTGCGCTTGTTCGGTCAGGTCGTATTGAGCCTTGCGCGGCGAGGTGATCTCGGCGGGCCCGCGGAGTCCGAGGGCCGCGCAGACGTGGCGCCCGAGAAATCCGGCGCCACCCGTGACGAGAATTCGCGTATTGGCGAGTGGAGACAAACCAACTCCTCAGCCGTAAAGTGATGGGAGGCCCGAGCCGACGGGAAGATCGATGGTTCCGCGACGATCCGAGCAGGATCCAAACGGGAATGGGATCGTACCGGCGGATTCGCGACTTGACCAATCGAATCCCAGCTGGTCGTATATCGAACCATCTTTGCGGATTGGGTTGCTCATAACCTTCCGTCCGAATGCTCGGGCGAGCGAGTTCGCCCGCAACGTTCGGAAGCCCGCGATTCAGCGTGCGAGCGACCCGCGACTGCGAGAGCGGCATGAAACTCCACCTCGGGTGCGGCCCCAAGATCATAGCGGGGTACATGAACATCGACGCGCGCGAACTGCCGGGCGTCGACCGGGTGTCCGACGCGCGGACGCTCGACGGGATCGCATGCGGTTCGGCCGATCTGATTTACGCGTGCCATATTTTGGAGCACGTGGGCCGGCGCGAATACGCGGGCGTGCTGCGGCGCTGGTTCGACGTGCTCAAGGACCCGGGGGCCCTCCGTCTCTCCGTGCCCGACATCGGCGCTGTGTTCGCGCATTACCGCGAGTTTGGCGACCTCGAAGTCCTGCGGGGTTTCCTTTGGGGCGGCCAGACGTATGCGCAGAACTACCACGTCTGCGGATGGGACTTTCGGACGCTCGAACGCGACCTGTTGGCGACCGGATTTTCGAGCGTGGAGCGCTACGATTGGCGGTCGACCGAGCACGCAGATGTGGACGACTACAGCCAAGCCTACCTGCCTCACTTGGAGAAAGAACAGGGCCGCTTGATGAGCCTGAATGTGATCGCGTACAAGTCCCGATGTACCTCATGTGTTTAGGGATTTGAGAAAGTTCGCGAATGTGGGAAAGATTTCTCAATTGGTGATTGACACGCCGTGAGTCGGTGATTTAACCTATCCCCAAGTAGTTCTGGAGTACGTCCGATCGGCGTGCGATAGCCGGCCCGGACCGAAGCGATCACCGAGTGCGATCCATGTGGTTGCCCCTCCTGAAACGGACGTGGGACGAACTGCTGGCCCGAAGGGCCATGCGGCCGGGGCGCGGTCGCCCACGATACCGCGTGGGGCTGACGGCGCTGACGCTCGAAGAACGCAACGCACCCGGGAACTTGATGGCGCTGGCGGACGCCTTCCGCTTCGTCCCGCCCGGCGGATTGCCGCACGCCCTCGCCGATTCGCCCCTCGCTCCGCCCTTTCTCACCGCCGATCCCTTCGCCCGCCCGCTCCCCGAATTCTCCCACGTATCGGCTGCTCCCCCGCAAGATGTTGTGGATGCCATTGCCGGGTCCGCATGGAGCCCGACCCCGCCCCCCCTACCTCCGGTCGAGTCGAGCCCTACTGCGGACTCGTTGGAAACGCCGGCGTTTTCCATCTGGGACCGCATCGGCGTGGTGCCATCGCCGGTGGGCGAGGCCGGAGCTAGTGCTTCAGCGGGCACGGTGTCGAAACCGCCGGCGCCGTCTCCGGCAATTGCGGTCGATCAGACCCCATTCGGCCCAGCGCAGCCAAATGGCGCGACCTCTGCAGTGAGGGCTGGCGATTCCGAATCGGCCGTTCGCCTCGCGGGTGATTCCGAGGCTAACTCCGACGCACTCGGAATCGATGGAGAAACGGTGGGTCTCCTCGATGGCGTGTTCGCTCCGGCTCCGGGAGTCGATTTCGTCCCGGGGGCCGAACGCAAGGACGACGACAAGGCGTCCCCGCGCTGGCTCGCCGACGCCCGCAGTTTGGGCGGGGTCTCCTACGAGGCGAATGTCGGCCAAGCCGGGGACGGCTCGGACTTCATCGCGCGGGGCCGTGGCTACGCCGTTTTCCTGACGGCGACCGGGGCTACGTTCAAGTTGGCCGGCTCGGCCGATGCCAAGTCCGGAATACTGGCGCAGCACGCGACGAGGCTGACACTCGTCGGGGCCGACGAGGGCGCGACGGCCTCCGCGTCCGACCTCGAGACGGGCCGCTCGAACTACTTTGCCGGCGACCGCGTCTACCGCGACGTGGCGCGCTACGGATCGATCCGCTACGCGGGGGTGTACGACGGGGTCGATGTCGTGTACCACCGTTCGGCGGATGGCCGGCTGGAGTACGACTTCGAGGTGGCGTCGGGGAAGGACGCCGCGGCGATTCGCTTCCGGTTCGACGGCGCCGACGGGGCGAGCTTGGACAGCGACGGCGGTCTGCGCATCCGGACATCGGTCGGCGATCTCACGCAGCGGACGCCGGTGGCATACCAGGCGGATTCCCGCGGGGCGCGGCGAGAAGTATCGACGCGTTTCGTCGAGCGGACAGACGGGACGTTCGGGGTCACGGTGGGCGAGTACGACCTGAGCAAACCGCTCGTGATCGATCCGGTCGTCGATTTCGGCACGGTGATCTCGGGTTCGGGGGCCGACGCGGGCCTCGACTTGGCGGTGGATGCGAATGGGAACATGTTCGTGACCGGTTGGACGGTGTCGGCGGATCTTCCGAACAAGCTGGGGGCCCGCTCCGGTACGACGGACGCTTATGTGACAAAACTCGATCCGGACGGGGTCGTACTCTTCTCGACATATATCGGCGGAGCGCACGACGACTACGGGCTCGGAGTGGCGACCGATGCGGCCGGAAATGTTTATGTGATGGGCGTTACCCAGACTGGAAGCGGAAGTGGGACGGGGTCGGGCACGGATTCCGGGACCGGCTCGGACACGGGGACCGGCTCGGGCACGGATTCCGGGACCGGCTCGGGCACGGACTCCGGGACCGGCTCGGGTTGTGGGACCGGCACGGACTCCGGGACCGGAACGGGCTGTGGGACCGGCACGGACTCCGGGACCGGAACGGGTTGTGGGACCGGAACGGGTTGTGGGACCGGAACGGGTTGTGGGACCGGAACGGGTTGTGGGACCGGCAC
>JAYTBD010000119.1:0-5562 GCA_043737155.1 Fimbriiglobus sp.
CGGGATCACGGTGGTGCGCAAAGTCCGGCCGGCGGATTTCGACGAGTGGCGCCGGCTGCGGGGGATCCAAGTCGAGCTTTCAACCGTCGACGACGAAAGCGTCGTCGTCAAACAACTCTTCAAATGGGCCAGAAGCCGCAAATTGATCGTCGAGAACCAGCTCGCCGACATCAAGTTATTCAATGCGCCGAGCGAACGCAAGGTCGGCCGCGTCTTGGGTGTGCCTCTAGATTTTGGCACTGTCCAAAACTCGTATCGGCATGGTCTTGCTGATATCTGACCGCCGACTGCTGAGTACTGTCTCGTTTCAAAAGGTTTGAATGGGACAGTTGTCAGCGATCAGATAACAGCAATCAGCCAGTAAGACGGGCAGATGCCAAAATCTATAGGTGCACCCGTGGGTCCACAGAATTCCGAGGTCCGGCTTCGACTTCGGAAGTCCTTTGGAGTTCCCCTTAATCAAAGGACTTCCTAAAACAACTTCATCCCACCCGACCGGGAACGCCATGTCACGCCTCACGAAACCGATGCTTCGCGATTTCCTCCACGACGCCCTCCCGGATGCGGAGATGGCCGGCGTGGAAAAAATCCTCCGCGACGACGGCGCCGCCCGGCTGCTCTTCGAAGAGGTCCGCGCCGAAGAGGACCGCGGCGAACACACCATCGGCGCCATCTGGCGGCGCGAACACCTCTCCTGCCCCACCCGCGACCAACTCGGCGGCTATCTGCTGCAAGCCCTCGACCCGCCGAAGCTGGACTACATCGACTTCCACCTCAAGACCGTCGGCTGCCCCTTTTGCCAAGCGAACCTCGACGACCTCCAAAAGAAACAAGCGGAAGCCGCGGAACCGATGAAGGCCCGGCGGCGGAGGATCGTCAATTCGAGCGCGGGCGTGTTGAGGAAGGTGACGGGGCCGGGGTGAGAGTTGGGGATTCTGTGTTAGCCGGACGCGCCAGCGACGGCTACTGTGGGGTCGCGCAATGGGTTAGCGTCATCGAGTGTCCGATTCGAAATCGTCGCCCGCGCGTCCGGGTAACGTGGTAATGGCGAATCCAACACGAACTCCAATTATTGAACACAATTCCACCACTTTAATTTGACAAGCATCAATTTGCAGGGCATAGTATCCTGTACTCAATTCCACTCGCACACTCCCCCGGATATCGCCATGGTCGCCACACAGCCCATCAATCGAATCGGCGCGCACTTCGACTCGCCACCGATCCCGAAACGCGTTCTGCCCGCGACCGAGCGCGAACGCAGTCATTTGTGGAGCGATATGGTGTTCGACGCCTTGCTCGCATTGCACAAACAATTGGACAGCCGCAGCGAAGCCGTCGTGGCGGCCGCGGCGAACTCCATCCTCGAACTCGAACGCACCCGGATGCGGCACGATCAAACCGTGGCCGGGACTCGCGTCGAACTCGAACCGGAATCACCCGCCGAAACGACCGTGCCACCCGAAACCCTATCGATACCGCAAGAAGATCACGATGATCCCGCGACGCTGACCGATCACATCGGCGAGGTGCGCGAGCACATGGCGAGAGCCATCCGCCGACCCATGGCGGAACCCGAAGCGAAAGCGTATGTCGTCGAAAAGCTCGACGCTTGGCGAGTGCGGCCGAGCCAAATCCACCGCGGTGAATTCGTGAAGATGCTCGGCCTGATGAACGAGTCGCCCGGAGCCGACGGGTCGGGAATGTCGGCGCCGCGGCGGTAGCAACCGCCGGTCGGACTTCTATAATTCCCCCGAGACACCGGCCTTTCCCCGAGATTCGACGCATGAAAGTCCACGAATACCAAGCCAAGGAATTGCTGGCCGCATACGGTGCCCCGATTCCCAAACACATCGTCTGCAAGACACCCGACGAAGTGGCCGCGGCATTCGACAAGCTGAGCGACGGCGGCGGGGCCATGGTGAAAGCCCAAGTGCATGCCGGGGGCCGCGGGGCGGGGCAGCTCAAAGGCTACGCGGAGAAACTCGGCGGCGTGAAGTTCGTATCCAACCGCGACAAGGCCAAGGCGATCGCGGAGGCGATGTTCAAGCACCCGCTCGTGACGCTGCAAACGGGGCCGGAAGGGCAGAAAATCAGCACGCTGATCGTCCAAGCGGACGCCGAGCCGGACAAGGAATTTTACGTTTCGATGGTGCTCGACCGGGCGACGGGTTTGCCGATCCTGATGGCGTCCGCGGCGGGCGGCATGGATATCGAGAAGGTCGCCCACGACACGCCGGAGAAGATCTTGCGCGTGCAAGTATCGCCCGAGTTGGGGCTGTTGCCGTTCCAAGCGCAGAAGATGGCCTACGACCTCGGCTTCAGCAACGAACAGATCGCCCCGGTCGTCAAGATCATGATGGCGATCTCGAAGCTCTACTTCGAGAAGGACGCGAGCATCGTCGAGATCAACCCGCTGGCGATCACCAAGAAGGGCGAAGTCATCGTCCTCGATGCGAAGGTGGACTTCGACGACAACGCCGGCTTCCGCCACAAGGATTTGGCACCCCTGCGGGACGAAGCCGAGGAGAACCCGACCGAGATCCGCGCGGGCAAGGCGAACCTCAACTACATCCAGCTGGACGGCACCATCGGCTGCTTGGTCAACGGAGCCGGCTTGGCGATGGCGACGATGGACATCGTCCAGCACCACGGCGGCGAGCCGGCGAACTTCTTGGATGTCGGCGGCGGCGTCACGGCTGAGAACGCGGTGGAAGCCTTCCGGATCATCCTGAGCGATGCCAAGGTGAAGGCGATTCTGGTCAACGTCTTCGGCGGCATCGCGAGCTGCGCCCGCATCGCCGACGCGCTGGTGAAAGCCGGCCGGGAGGTCGGGTTCAAGATCCCGGTGGTCGTGCGGTTGGAAGGGAACGAGGTCGAGAAGGCCCGCGAGATTCTGAACGGCGTGAAGGCGGAGTTGCCGGCGATCCGCGTCGCGGCGGGGCTGACGGAAGCGGCGAAATTGGTCGTGGAACTGGCGAAGTGAGGAGTTCGCAATGGTCGCAAGAACCGTGATCACGGTGGACGCGGTGTTCGAGGGTGGCCTACTGCGCCCGCTCGAAACGCTGCCGTTCGGGCCGAACAAGCGAGTGACGCTCCGGATTGACGTACCCGAAATCGACCCGATTTGGCCCGCGAACACGGCTGAAATCTACGCGGAATTGGAATCGGATGATCGGACGACTGCCGAGCGAATGCTGGCTGGTATCCGCGAGACTTGGCCCGGCTGGGTAGCGGAATGACTCCGTTGCGCGGCGAAGTCTATTGGCTCGATTTCGATCCCGCGATCGGAGCGGAAATGCGTGCGATGCATCCTTGTGTGATCGTATCGAATGACGTTGGCAACAGAGTCGGTTCTTTGGTAGTCGTCGTGGCTGTGACGAGCAATCTGCGAGCGGCATCGCTTCCCGTCGGAGTTCTGTTGCCGGCGGGGACCGCGGGCCTGCCGAAGGAGAGCGCGGCGCACTGCGGCCACGTCTACACCGTGGACAAGGCGAGATTGAACTCGAGGATCGGGGAATTGCCAGTTGCCTACATGCAATCGATCGAGCGGGCGCTCCGCGTATCTTTGACACTGTGAATGCGCGAAAATGAACGGCGATAGAGAGGTGATTCGATGAGCGTCACATTGGCACCGCCGGAGACGATGACCGCGGAGCAATTCGCGGTATGGGCCAACCTACCGGAAAACTCCGAGACGCTCTACGAACTCGATGAAGGAAGGGTGGTGGACATGCCTTCGCCGGGCGAGCGCCACGGATTGGTCTGTTCGTGGATCGCGCACTTGCTTTGGATGTACGCGATCCAACACGGCAACGGGCGGGTGCTCAGCAACGACACGGGAGTGATCTTGGCCAACAAGTTGGGCATCGTCCGCGGACCGGATGTGATGTACGTCACGGGCACGCGCGGGATCCTCGAAGTCGGAGTCGGGCATGTGGAAGAGGTGCCGACGGTGGTCATCGAAGTACTGTCGCCCCCGGATCGGCCGACGCAAACCGTCCGCCGCGTCAACCAGTACTTGAAGCGCGGGATCCCGCAGGTTTGGGTCGTCGACCCCGATGACCGGAGCATGGTCGTCTACTCGCAAACGGAAACGCCGCAGACCCTCGACGAAACCGGCGACCTCACCGGCGGCGCCATCCTCCCCGGCTTCGCTTGCAAAGTGTCCGACTTCTTCGCCTGGCCCACCGACTCAGTTCGAGAGTGACCCATGCCCCCGATTCGATCGACGGTCCTCGCTGTGGCCCTCGCATTCGCCGCACTCGGATGCGAGAAGAAAAATGGCGCGCCGACCAAAGCGAGCCAAGCGAGTGCAGCACCTATCGCGACTCTACCCTCCGCCGCAACGGGGACAGTCGACGACCACAAGTCCGCGGCTCTTGCGGCCGGGATCGAGTTCGTGGCATCCGTGCGAGAAGGCCGCGTGGCGACGGCGAGTTTGGGCGTTGCGTTCAAGAAGATCATCGCCCCTCCGGAACTCGATGTGGACAAAGCCGCGGGTTACTCTGAACCGGGCGTGCGGGCGTGGTTGGACGCCGCGAAAGGCGGAGCCGACTCGGACGGATTGAAGGTCGACATCGCCACGGCGGAGTACGCGGTACTCAGCACGGCGGCCGGCAAGCCCGACCGGTTGTTCCTGCGGCTCGCCAAAACGGGAGGGATTTGGATCGCCGAACACGTCCGCTTCAAGGCCAAGAGCACGATCGACATCGCCTTCGTGGGGAACGCCCCGGCCGCGACGCTCGCCACGGCGTTCTTCGTCGAGGCCGCACTCGCGGACAACAAGGCGGAGATCGAAGCGCTCCTGACCAAAGCGGCCAAGGGGAAGATCGCCCCGCCGCTTTTCGATGGCGACAAGCCCCAAGGGTACAGCCGATCCAAGCTGAATTCGGCACTCACCGAACTGTTTCCGGCGGGCGTGGCGTTTGTGGGACTCGCACAGGAACAGGCCGGTCTCAAAGCCGCGGTCACCGTCGCGGTCGGCGGGAAGAACCGAGTGCTGCAGTTGAAACTTGTCCCCGGCGCGGCTCCCGGTGAGTTTCTGATCGACGACGTCCAACAGAAATAAGCTCGCACTCCCTCTATTCCCGAGATCGGTTTTCATGAGCATCCTGATCGACAAGAACACCCGCGTCATCACCCAGGGGATCACCGGGTCGGCGGGGACGCTGCACACCGACAAGTGCTTGGAGTACGGCAGCGCCTTCGTCGGCGGCGTCACCCCGAAGAAGGGCGGCACAACGTGGACTGGCAAAGACTCGGGCAAGAGTGTGCCGGTGTTCAACACGGTCGCCGAGGCGGTCGCCAAGACGGGGGCCAACGCGACGATGATCTTCGTGCCGCCGGGCGGGGCCGCGGACGCGATCATGGA
Organism: Fimbriiglobus sp.; assembly: GCA_043737155.1. Taxonomy (GTDB): domain Bacteria; phylum Planctomycetota; class Planctomycetia; order Gemmatales; family Gemmataceae; genus JALHQU01. The sequence continues at coordinate 5,375 of JAYTBD010000119.1, forward strand.
AGCGGCCGACGCCGGGATCGCCGTGATCGTCTGCATCACCGAGGGTATCCCCGTCCTCGACATGGCCACGGCGAAGCGCTTCGTGCAGAGCAAACCCGGTTGCCGGTTGGTCGGTCCGAACTGCCCCGGCGTCATCACGCCGGGGCAGTGCAAGATCGGCATCATGCCGGGCTACATCCACAAGCCGG
>JAYTBD010000120.1:0-2209 GCA_043737155.1 Fimbriiglobus sp.
CCGAGCACGCCCGGGATCAACCGCATCACCGTGTCGATCAACAGCATCGCTGGCACTTCCCCGCCGTTGCAAATAAAATCCCCCGCGGAGATTTCCATCGGCCGCAACACTTGGCGGATGCGGTCATCGAACCCTTCGTACCGCCCGCATAGCAACAGCAACCTCGCATGCCCGGCCAACTCTTCCACCAACGTCTGCGTCAATCGCCGACCGGTCGGGGTCAGCATGATCAGCAATCCGGGGTCTGTCTCCTTCGCCCGCACCGCCTCGACGCAATCGACCACCGGCTCGGCCATCAGCACCATTCCGGGGCCACCGCCGAAGGGGCGGTCGTCGACCCGGTGGTGTTTGTCTTTCGACCAATCGCGGATGTTCCACAGCCGAACATCGACGATCCCGGCTCCCCGGGCGATCTTCAGCAAGCTCTGTGACAAGTAACCTTGGAACAGATCGGGGAATAGCGTGAGCACATCAAATCGAATCGTCCGGCGAGAGGTCATCCCGGCCGGACGAGGTTCCGATGCGCCTTCCACGTTCACTCCGCGGCGGTGACGGGGGTCGCTTTCGCAGTCGCATCGGCCGCTTCGATTCCTTCGAACTTCGCCATGTATTTCTTGAAGAAGACCTGGCACGTTTCCGACGGCTTGGCGCCGACGCTGAGCCAGTATTTGATCCGCTCGGCCGCGAGTTTGACGCGGTTTTCTTTTTCCATCAGGTGCGGGTCATAGCTGCCCAATTCCTCGATGGCCCGGCCGTCGCGGGGCTGCCGGTGGTCGATGGCCACGATGCGGTAATAATGGCGATGGGCGCGGCCCATCTGCTTCATGCGAATGCGAACGGCCACGGACGAGATCCTCTGCCACACGATGCGGAAATCCAAGAAGGAATAAACTAGCGGCCGCACGGGGCTTTGGCTACGGGGAGTGGAGAAGAAATCCAATTCGCCGTTCTCGTGACTTGCATCGCGAGATGTCGGACTCCTACTATATCACGCCTCTTGTTGCCCCGGCACAGCTTTATTGTGTTTGTCGCCCCACGGGTCGTCCGGAAGAAACTCGAGGCAGAGTGAGTAATCTGTTTGTCTGATCTCAAACATCCTCGCCCAGGAGGCCCGATACGATGCCGGTACTTTCTCGCGCCCACCGATCCCGCACAACTCTCCTTTTGGAGCTTTTAGAAGATCGCACTACGCCGTCGGTTGTCCTGTCGCAAGATTTCACATCGTTCCTCCCGGATCGCATTGTGATCGGCCTCGATTCACCCGAAGCCTCGAATGCGATATCGAACCCGCCCTTCGCGCGCGATCTGACGCCATTGGGTGGGAATTCTTACTTGGTGTCGTTGAACGAAGGCGTCACCGTTGGCGAGGCGATCACCTTTTACAGTGCCGCGGACGGCATCCTCTTCGCCGACGCGGACTACGTTCTCGGGATCGAAATGGTCCCGAACGACCCCGGGTTCAGCCGCCTCACAGGTTTGAACAACACCGGGCAAACCGGCGGCACTCCGGACGCCGACATCGATGCGACGGAAGCGTGGGACACCGCCCGCGGAACCGGTAACACCATTGTGGCGGTCATCGACACGGGCGTCGATTACACGCACCCGGATCTCGCCGCGAACATCTGGAGGAACACCCGCGAAGTCACCGGCGACGGAATCGACAACGACGGCAACGGTTTCATCGACGACTCGCACGGCTACGACTTCTTCAACGACGACGGCGACCCGATGGATGATCACGGGCACGGTACCCACGTGGCCGGCACCATCGGCGCCGTGGGGAACAACGGCATCGGGGTCAGCGGCGTGGCGTGGACGACCCGCATCATGGCCCTGAAGTTCCTCGGGGCCGACGGCAGCGGATCGACGAGCGGCGCGATCGCGGCGATCAACTACGCCGTGGCGAACGGGGCCAAGGTCCTCAATAACAGTTGGGGTGGCGACGGGTTCAGCCAGTCGCTGTACAACGCGATTGCCAACGCCCGGGCCAACGGTGTCATCTTCGTGGCGGCCGCGGGAAACGCGGGCAGCAACAACGATACGACGCCCTCTTATCCGGCCAACTACGCGGTCGATAATGTGGTGAGCGTTGCCGCCACGACCGGCGTCGACGGGCTGGCGTCGTTCTCGAACTACGGGAGCACAACGGTCACCCTCGGGGCGCCGGGGACGGAGATTTACAGCACGCATCTCAACGGCGGTTACG
>JAYTBD010000121.1:0-2208 GCA_043737155.1 Fimbriiglobus sp.
GGCACCCCTTGTGGGTGCCCTGTCACGAAAGAAGTTGACCGTGCGAGTCCGCATTTCTTCGCGGATCGATTTCAAATTTGCATCGATTCAACGTGCGCCCCAGGTGCCAGTCCCACCGACTTCGACGCTACCAGAAACTTCCACGTCAGCAGTATCGTGGCGACCGCCGCGCACGTGGCTAGCAGGCCGAAGAAAATGACCTTCCGCTTCCGGCTCCCGGTGTTCAGCGGCGGCATCGCGATGATCGGGATCGTCCCCAAAGTCGTCCGGTACTGGGGGCGGCTCACATTCTGCGGCGTTGGATCTTGTAGGAGGGCGGTGGTGTCCACCTCCGCTTGCGGAGCCGCGAAGGGCTTCGTCCGCGTACCGATATTCGACTTGCCCGAGGGCGAGGAGATGTACGATGCCGTCGAATAGTTCGGGTTGAACCCGGTCGAATTGGGCGGGGGAGTGCCCGTTGCAGGCGCTTCGGCTATGGCCGAGGGAACGCCGAAAGGGGATGCCTTCGGGGCCAACTTGCTGCGCAATTCCGAAACCGGTTCGGCCGCGGTGACGCTGAACGCGGCAGTCTTCGGGGCGGGCTTGCCGCGCAATTCCGAGACCGGTTCGGCCGCGGGGACGCCGAAGGGCGAAGGCTTCGCCGAGAGCCGACGCCGCATTTCCGAAAGTGGCAATTCGCCGGACTCGAGCAGTTTCGACAGCAGTTTGCTCGACGGCGGTACGTACGGCTCGATGGGCGGTTCGACCCCCTCGAGCGCGGCCGGACTGAGCTTCGGCATCTCCTCGGGCGCCGGTGCGGCGACTTCGGCCGGGTCCCAAATCTCGAGGGCTTCCACGAGTTCCGCCGGGGTCGCAAAACGCCGGTTCGCATCTTTGTGCATCATCTTCGCCAAGATCGCGGCCAAACCCTCCGGCACCTCCGGGCGGATTTGGCGGATCGGGGTCGGATCCTTGGTGCGGTGCCAGAGGAGCTTCTGCGAGACCGTCCCATTGGGGAACGGCGGGTGGCCGGCGAGGACGAAGTAGAAGCTGGCGCCGAGGGCGTAGATGTCCGCCCGGACATCCACCGCGTGGCTGTTGGCGACTTGCTCCGGGGCGACGTAATCGGCGGTGCCGAGTACGATCTTGTCGTCGTATTTCAGCGTCAGCATGTCGGTCGTGTCTTTGTAAAACCGGGCCAGACCGAGGTCGAGGAGTTTGATCGCACCGACGCGATCGACCAGGATGTTCCCCGGTTTGATGTCGCGGTGGATAATCCCGCCGCGGAACGCGAAATCGAGTCCGAGAGCCACTTTGCGGATGTAATGGACGGCCCGGCCGATGTCGAGCGGGCCGAATTTTTTCACGATGTCGAGGAGGTTCGCGCCGTCGACGTATTCCATCACGATGAAGTGGAGGTTGCCGTCTTGGTCGATGTCGTGGGTGCGGACGATGTTCGGGTGTTCCAACGATCCCGCCGCGCGGGCCTCGCGGTAGAAGCGGCCGAGCGCCGCCGGTTGCTCCGCCTTGGCGGGCGGGAGCACCTTGATGGCGACGCGGCGTTTCATGAACATGTGCTCGCAGAGGAACACTTGGCCCATGCCGCCGACGCCCACGCGCTCGAGGAGTTTGTATTTGCCGATGGTGAAGCCGCGCCATTTGCCGAGTAGGAATTGCTCGGCTTGGAACGCGGTCAACAGGCCGTCGCGCACCATCGCGTCCGAGGCGTCGCGCGGATCTTCGGGAACTTCCGCCCCCACCGTTCGGCGCAGGAGGTAGGTCGCGAGTCTGCTTTCGTCGATCATGCCGCTCTTGCGGATCAACAGGAGCAGTTCTGCGACCGACGAGGGGACGGACATCGGCGCTACCCGTTGTGGGGGACTCTGAGCATTTCTCGCGCAACAGTAGAACACACCGTCCGAAACGCAAACCGCAGCATCGCATCGGGACCCCGTCCGCAACCGCCCGCCCGGTGCTACAATTCCCATGCCCCTTCTATCGCGCCGGGAGGTCAGGCGATGTCCGAATTCCGTCCCGAAAAACTCGCGTCCGACGTGGAGTCCTTCTGCGAAGAAATCCGCCCCGTCGAAGAACTCTGCTACGTCGAGCATCGGTTCAACGATCAGGTTCTCCCGCTGGCCCGGAAATACGATCTCCTCGGCATCAATGTGGACCCGGCGTACGGCGGCCGCGGGGCCGACGCGGTGTCGTATTTGAATGCCCTCGTGC
>JAYTBD010000122.1:0-5556 GCA_043737155.1 Fimbriiglobus sp.
CGGAAGCTGTTCTTGGGCGGCGGCTCGGGGATCGTGGGCACCGTCTTCTTCGGTTCCGTCGCCGGGGTCGTCGCAAGTGCGCGTTTGCCGCCCCATTGCAGGAGCGCGAATATTCCCAAGCCGAGCAATAGCACGGCGAACACGCCGACGGCCGCGACGGGGAGCACCGGGAACGCCTTCTTCTTCGGCTTCGCTTTGCGCTGATAGCGGGGAGCCGGTTTTTTGGGTTCGCTGGGCGGGACGATCTCGGCCGAGGGCGGCTCGAAGATCGGCTTGGGGATGATGGCTTTGCGAATCACGGTCACCGTGCGCACCGACGGTGGCGGCGGGGTCGTCGCGGGCGACCCGGACTTGGGGGTCCGCGTGCTGACGTTCGCCATCGGCTTCGCATGCGTCATCGGCGCGGTCGGGCTGAGGATCGATTCCAATGCCTGCGGTGGCGCCAGATCGACGGGGACGAACGCCGGGGACTTCGGTGGGCTCAAATCCATCGCGCCCGCATCGGGGGTGAAGTGGCCCAACAGGGCCGCGACCTCGGCCGCGGTTTGGTAACGCTCGTGCGGCTTCTTCTTCAACAGGCGCGTGACGATGTCGCCGACCATGTGCGGGATATCGCCGCGGCCTTGGCGGACATCCGGGATCGGGTCGAGTTGATGGCGGATCAACTTGTCGATGGGCGTGCCTTCCGGAAACGGCACGGCGCCGCGGAGCAGGTAATAGAGGGTGCAGCCCAAGGAATACAGGTCGGCGCGGGCGTCGACGGAGCTCGAATTCTTGGCCTGCTCCGGGGACATGTAATCGGGCGTGCCGACCACGGTGCCGTCGCGGGTGAGTTCGGTGTGGCCGGGGAGGTCGTCGTCGGCCATGCTGCGGACGAGGCCCATGTCAAGGATCTTGAGCAGCGCCCGGCCGCCGGTGCCGGGGATGGCGCGCTCCCCGTACACGAGCAGGTTGGACGGCTTGATGTCGCGGTGGACGAAGCCGTTCTCGTGGGCGTGCTGGAGTCCGAGGGCAACCATCCGCATGTACTCGCAGGCTTCTGGGGGGCTCAGTGCGCCGTTCTCTTTCACCAAGCGGGATAGGTCGGATCCGTCGACGTATTCCATGGCGAGGTAGAAGCGGCCGGAGGCTTCGCCGGCGTCGAAGAGCTTGACGATGTTCGGGTGGTCGAGCTTCCCCGCGGCCTCGGCTTCGCGCTCGTAGCGCTTCAGCACGGTCTTGTTCGACATGAGCTGCGGACGGATGACTTTCAGCGCCACCATCCGGGCCATGCGGGTGTCGACGGCGCGGTAGACTTTCCCCATGCCCCCCTCGCCGATTTTTTCGAGGATGAGATACTGGCCGAACAGCAGCTCCGGGATGCGGCCGAGTTGGACTTTGCGGTACTGATAGCGGGTGAGCACGCCGAGAGAATTGAGGGCGTCGGCGAGCGCGGCGTGTTCGGCGCCCAAGTCGGCGAACGCCTGTTCTAGCGAATCGAGTTGAGCCGGGGTGCAACGACCCCCGTCGCGGAGGGCCGATAGCAGGGGATCCGCGGTGAGGGTTTCCATACTGCGAAGCGCCGCCCTGGCGAACACGGGGGAGAGATTGTCGCGGATTCGAATATGGTAGATTGTACTTCCGAAACCCGCGCCCGGTTTGGAAAAAGCCCGCGAGCCGACCCGATGACCCCCGCCCCCGCCCCGACGACCCCCCCGACGCCCCAAATGACCTTCCCCGGCGGCGAGGATGCCCCCGGTTATCGCTGGGCCTTCCGCGTTTTCTCGGTGTTGTTCCTGCTGACGCTCTGCGCCGGCCTGGCTAACTTCGTGCTTCCGAAGCTGGGCCGCATGATGGGGTTTTAAGCCGTGCCGGGCGCACCTATGCCCAAGCTCAGCGACCGGTGAATGACGCGCGACTGATCGCCGGAGTCGGGATCGCCGTCATCGGCGCGGGAGGCGCGGCTTCCACCGTTCCCGCTTGGACAAGCAGCACGCGCTGGCGGATGCGGTCGACCGAGTTGGCGAAGAAGAAGGCTTGCCCGAGTTTTTCGGTGGGGTCGTCGGTGGCTCCGACCACCAGCATGTCCGAGCGGCCGAGGATCACTTCGAAGGCGAATTCCGGGTATGTTTCCGAAGCGCGCTGATCGGTCCGGGCGAACCCGGAGCCGTCGGACGTGGGCCGCAACCAAGGTTGCCGCTCGCCGTGTTGGATTTGAAACTCGCCGCGGACCTTCAATTTGTCTCCGGGTACGGCCGTCGCCGTGACGGTCAGGCCGCATTCGGCGAGCGCGTACTTTTTCGGCGCCGCCTCGGCATTGAAGGCGGTCGAAACGCCGAGCGTGCAGCTTTCGAGGGGGCCATTTACCGGGATCACACGCGACTTGCCGACGACCCCGCTCCGCTGCATCGGGCTGAGGACGGTCGCCTCCGAAGAGGCGAGGCGTTCGAGCTCCGCCGGCGGATGGCTCGTGATAACCCCGAGGCGCAGCCCATTGACCGCCAGCAGCGTCGTCTGTTCATGGCTCAGCGGGTTGTGGGCGTCGTCCCAAAGGCCGCCGTTCAGGTACAAACTCCCGGCGGGTTGATCGATCAGGCGCGTGTGGTAAACCAAGGGCGTTTCGCCCTCGGAGTGGACGACGGCCGGGGGCGGGCCGACCGGCGATTTCGCCTGGGCGGCGGGCTTGCGGCCAAACAACTGGCAGCCCATTCCGGCACCGAGCAGCAGCGCGGTCAGCATGATCCAGTGGAATAAGAGCCGCCCATCCATGGACGATCCTTCGGCGGCGATTCGAGTGCGAGAGCCGGCGGAATAGCGACGGTCGGGGAATCGGTCAAGCAGAATAGGCCGTCGGATCGGGGAGTCCCGCTTCGGCGAAGCCCTTGCTCCTCAATTGGCAGGCATCGCAGTGGCCGCAAGCGGCACCGGCGGAGTCGGGGTCGTAGCAGCTCAGCGTCCGCGCGAAATCGACTCCGAGCCGAGTGCCCATCCGGATGACGTCGGCTTTCGTCATTTCGATGAGTGGCGCGTGGATCCGCAGACCGTGGCCGTCTTGGGTACACGCCTTCGTCGCCACGTGCGCCAAGGCGGCGAAGGCGGCGAAGAATTCCGGTCGGCAATCGGGATAGCCCGCGAGATCGAGCCGGTTGGCGCCGAAGAAGATGTCGTCGGCTCCCAGCGTCTCGGCATAGCCCAAGGCGATTCCGAGCAGAATCGTATTCCGCGCCGGGACGTACGTCGCCGGGATCCCGGCGGTCATCTCGTCGGCGGATCGGTCCTTCGGCACGGCCGCGTCGGAGGTGAGCGCCGAGCCGCCGATGCCGCGGAGATCGAGAACGACCACGCGGTGCTCGACGCCGAAGGCTTTTGCCAGCGCCGCGGCGCGCTCGAGTTCGACGCGGTGGCGCTGGCCGTAATCGACGCTGAGCGCGAACGTCTCGAAGCCTTCGGACTTCACGTGGGCAAGAAGGGTGGCGCTGTCGAGACCGCCGCTGAGCAACACGACCGCGCGGGGCATGGCTTGTCCACTCCGGGGGCTGGGGGATACGATGTAGGATAGGGTAAACCCGAGAGAGGCGAAGCGATGACGCAGACGACATTGGATCCGGTGCAAATCTTCGAGATGCCGGTGGAGACGCGGCAAGCGGCATCGCTGACCGAAGTGATGGAAGCGATCGACAGGCTCAGCGAAGAGGACCGGGAGGAACTGTACGAACTGACGCGGGAGCGGCGCATCAAGGTCTTCCGCGATGGGCTCGAAGGCGTGATCGCGCAATCACGGAAGGACTTCGCTGAGGGAAAATGCGTGGCGACGACTCCGCAGCAAATGATCGACGAGATCCTATCGTGAGGCGCGAGCTTTACCGCTCGCCGCATTACCTCCGGAAATCGCGGCGATGGATCAAGCGGCACCCGCAGACCCTGGGTGATTTGCAGGCGACTTTGGCCGCATTGGAAGCCGATGCGTTTCGGCCCGCCCTGCAAACCCACAAGCTGAGCGGAAAATGGACCGGGTGCTACGCCTGCTCCGCCGGGTACGACCTCCGCATCGTATTCGAACTCTTGACACAAAATTGCGCGGAGGTCATCAACTTGATCGATCTCGGCACCCACGATCAACTGTATTAAGACCCCGAGATTCGCATGACCCACACCGAAACGCCGTCGGCCGAGCAATTGGAAACCTTCCCGAACCCCAACCCGGGGCGGGATTACTCCATCGAAATCATTTGCCCTGAGTTCACCAGCGTTTGTCCGCTCACGGGGCAGCCCGACTTCGGAACCATCACCTACACCTACACCCCCGGCGATGTGTGCGTCGAATTGAAATCGCTCAAGCTCTATTTGCAGCGCTATCGCAACCAAGGCATCTACTACGAACAAGTGACCAACCGCTTGCTCGACGATTTCGTCGCCATCGCCAAACCGGTGCGGGCGAAGATCGTCTCCGCGTGGACGCCGCGCGGCGGCATCACCACGAACGTCACCGTCACCTACGAAGCGAAGTCGTGAAGGTCGTCGTGCAATTGTTCGCCGGCGCTCGCGAGTTGGCGGGGGTCGGCGAGGTGAGCGTGGAACTGCCGTGTGGATCGACGGTCGCGGAACTGCACCGAGCGCTCGCAGATCGAATTCCGTCAATTGCTCCACTGCTCGCCCGATCGCGAATCGCCGTGGACCAAGAGTTCGCCGACCACTCCGCCATCGTCACCGATGGGGCCGAGGTGGCGCTGATTCCGCCCGTGAGCGGGGGTTGAATACATGATCGCCCTCACCCGCGAACCGATCGATCCCGCCGCGCTCCTCGACGCCGTGCGCGACCCCCTCTGCGGGGCCGTCGTCCTCTTCCTCGGCACCGTGCGCGAATTGACCGGCGACCTCCGCACGGTCCATTTGGAGTATGATGCTTACGGGCCGATGGCGGAGAAGAAGCTGGGTGAAGTTGCTGCGCTCGCCGCGGAACGCTGGTCCATCCGGCGCGTCGGCATCGTCCATCGCCTCGGGAAACTGGCGGTCGGTGACACTGCGGTGGCGGTGGCCGTGAGCGCCCCGCACCGGGCCGAGGCGTTCGCCGCGGCCGCGTTCATCATGAACACGGTGAAGGAACTCGTGCCGATTTGGAAACAGGAGAACGCACCCGACGGCTCGTCCGAATGGGTGCACGAAAGCCCGCCATGACCGCGCTTGTCGACACTTTCGGCCGCATTCACAACAATTTGCGCATCAGCGTCACGGACCGCTGCAACCTCCGCTGCACCTACTGCATGCCGGAGAATGTCACATTCCTCGACAAGTCAGCGCTGCTGTCGTTCGAGGAGATGACCCACTTCGTCGGGGTCGCCGCGACGCTCGGCGTGAACAAGATCCGCCTCACCGGCGGCGAACCGTTGCTGCGGCGCGACTTGCCTGCGCTCGTGAGGATGATCGCGGCGGTGCCGGGGATCGCCGACATCGGCTTGACGACCAACGGGCTGCTGCTCGCCAATCAGGCGCAGTCGCTGTTCGATGCGGGCCTGCGCCGACTCAACGTTTCTCTCGACACGCTCGATGCCGGGCGGTTCTTCGAACTCTCCCGCCGCG
>JAYTBD010000123.1:0-5540 GCA_043737155.1 Fimbriiglobus sp.
TCTTCCCCGGCCACGGCCCGACCACGACCACCGGCCGCGAGAAGCGGATGAACCCGTTCGTGGGCGTCGACGCGTGACGATCAACAATTGTGGCACATCACACGCTCAGTCCTTCGCCTTGGGGATTTCCTTCTTCGCATCGATGTACTTCATCAGCTGGTCGTACGTTTCCAGCGGGTAGTCCTCTTGCTCGCCGCCGGGGCAGTGGCAGCGCACGCAGCGGTCCGTAAGAATCGACTGGACCTTCACCGCCTTCGCCTCGGTCAAGTAGTCGGCGGTGATCGGCTTGCCCGCGAGCGGCGCCGGCAGCGGGAAGCTGTCATCCTCGAACGCTTTCTTCCGGACCTCCGGTGCCGCGACGATCCACGCCAGCAACGCGTTTTGTTCGCCTTCGCGCTCGGCGTCGAGCTTCGCTTTCTCGCCGGGTTTGTCCTTCAAAATCCGCCGGTAACTCGCGTCCTTGCCGAAGAAGGCGGGGGCCATCGTGCCTTTGCCGTTGAATTGGGCGTCCTTGGTCGTTTCGCGCGGCCCGCCGATCAGCTTCTCGAGCCGGCTCGTCTCACGCTTCGGCAGCGGCGCCGGTTTCTCGGGTGCCGGCGCCGCGACTTTGTCGACGAGCTTCTTCGTGTGATCCGCCTTCGCGGCTAAACCCTTGAGTTCCTCCGCCTTGATGCGTTCGAGATCGAGGGCCGGCTGAATCACCTTCACCCCGACGGTCGCCAGTCCCGCGGCCGTGGCGAAGAGCACCAGCATCACGATGATCTTGCCCTTGATCCCGTACATGTTCAGCAGGCTGAGCACGATCTGCATGGTCATGCCGACGCCGACGACGGCGCCGGTGCCGAGGATGCCGTAGGCGAAGTAAACGCCGTATTCGGGTACCCGCGCCAGCCACCAGAACGAGATATCGACGACTTGGGCGAGCAGCACGATCGGAGCGAGAAACGCGCGGACGCCGGCCCAGTGGGTGGTGAACGCGAAGGTCAGCCCGGTCATGGCGAAAAGGATGGCGAACGTCAACAGGTGGGCGTGGGTCGATTGCGTGAGGTGCTCGACCGAGGTCTGCTTGGTACTGCGCACCCATTTGCCGTCGATGATCTCGGTGCTCGGCGCGGTGATCAACGGTTCGAGGTCGGCGTAAGTGTCGAGCGCCGGGGATTGCGAACCGGTCGAGTGGCAGTTCAAACAGCGCGCTTCAACGAGCGACTTCATCTTCACCCCGCCGTCGGCGGCGAGGAACTCGGGCGTCACCGCGATAGCCTCATCGGGACGGGGAAAATTGTCTTTCTCGTAGGCTTCTTTCTTCGCGGCCGCGTCGCAGCGGACCCAAGCGAGCATCGATTTCAGTTCCCCGGCGCGCTCGCTCATCAAGGTTCCGACATCGCGTGTCCGCGTCGTTTGCAGCGCCGCCCAGCCTTTGGACTTCGCGTAGAACGCCGGGGCCATGTTGTGCTTGCCCACGTCGAGCGCCTTCTCGTCGGCGCTGAGCAGGGTGTCGATGCGGCTGCACGGCACCGGGGCCATCGGGTCGTGCCGTTTGAGGCCCGCGAAGACTTCGACGACATCGGCCCCCGTCGGCAGCGGTTCGCCCTCCTTCTTGGAGTGCTTCATGTGCAGTTGGACCATCGCCGAGAAGTAGCCGAGGCCGACGGCGATGAGAAAGACGCTGAGCACGAGCCGCGCGGCCATCGGCAATTGGCGGAGGGTGATACGCGGGGCGACGGGTTCGGTGGGATCAGCCATGGGATGGCTCCGCTTTGGTTTTGTTAGCCCGACGCGCAAGCGAGGGTCTCGGATCGACTCCCTCGCTGGCGCGTCGGGCTAACAATTGAATCGGGAAGAGGACCGCTCGGCAGAACATCCACACTATCACAACCGCCGGGATTCGGGAAGCGATAACGCCGCTTCCACGGCCCGCAGCACCTGCTCCTTCACCGTCGGCAAATCGAGGTCGGAGCGCGCGCCCGAAGCGAGCTTGTGCCCGCCGCCGTTGAAACCCTCGGCGATTTTCGACACATCCACACGCGAACGCGCCCGGAAACTGATCTTAGTCCCGCCCTCCGGCTGTTCGATGAACATCAGCGCCACTTCGACGCCGTCGATGCTGCGCGGGTAGTTGATGAGGTCCTCGGTATCCCCCGGCACGGCGCCGGTCGCGGCGTAGTCGCCCAGGTACACTTCGGTGAAGGCGATCTGCCCGTGGGCGCGCGTCTGCAAGCGCTCGAGCGCCACGCCCACCAACCGCAGGCGTTCCACCGGGGCGCACTCGAAGAGCTGCTCGAAGAGTGGCGGCGGATCCGCACCCAAGCGGACGAGTTCCTCCGCGAGTTTGAAGCTCTCCGCGGTGGTGTTCGGATGGCGGAACCAGCCGGTGTCGAGGGCCAGCGCCATGAACAGGTGGTTCGCGGCCACGGGTGAAATCGGCGCGCCGAGCGCCCGGATGATCTCGTACGACATCCGCCCGGTCGCCTCCGCGGACGTATCGACGAACCGCATCGCGCCGAGATCGTCCTGCGTGCGGTGGTGGTCGATCACCACCTTCGGCAGCTTCGACGCCTTCATGTAGTCGCCGAAGCCGCCGAGTTGGTTCCAAGTGCCGGTGTCCATGACGAAGATGGCTTGGCAATCGCGGAACGCATCGCCCGGCGGCTCGAAGTTGACGATGATCTCCCGTCTCGGATCGAGGAACTGATAGCGCGGCGGAAGCGGACTGGCGATGACGACGCGGGCCTTCTTGCCGATGCGCCCGAGAGCGTCGGCCAAAGCCATTTGCGAACCCAGACCGTCGGCGTCCGGGCGGATATGCGTCATCAGCAAGAAGTCGTCGTGCCGCCGGACCAGTTCGACCAATGGGGACCAATCGAGGGGCATCATCGACTCGCAGGGAGAGGCAGTGCAATAAGAGCATTGTAGGCGAAAGCGGTGATCGGGCCGACCGCTTACAAGCTGTCCGCTGTACGCTGTCTCAAAAATCAGCATTTCTCGGAAATCGGCGAATAGCTTCGAACACTCGGCTTTCAGCCTTGACAGTACGGGCCATGCAACACTACGATTATATAATTGACCCGTCAGTTATATAACTCCTGTGAGTTACGGCTCCAAAGACATGACCGAGTTGATTCGCAAACCGGGCCGGCCAAAAGACCCCGCTTTGAAGAACCGCCGCGAGGCGGAAATCTTAACGGCGGCGGCGAAGCTTTTCGCCGAACTCGGCTTCGCCAACACTCAGATTCAAGGGATCGCCGAGAGTTTGGGCCTCAGTCACGGGACGATCTATTCGTACTTCCCGACCAAAGAAAAATTGTTCTTGGCCACCGTCGTGCGCGGCTTGGCCGACCTCACGACGGTGATGGACGCGGTCATCGAATCCGACGAGCCGCCGCTCGAAGTGTTCCGCGGAGCGATCCGCGCTTACCTGCGTTTCTTCCACGACCGGCCCGAGATGGCCGAGCTGTTCATCCAAGAGCGCGCGGCGTTCCCGCACCACCACCGGCCCCTGTACTTCAGCAACAAAGACGAAGTGGAATGCCGCAAGCACGACGAGTTTTTCCGCCGCTTGCAAGTTGCGGGGCTGCTGCGACCGATGCCCCAAGAGCGGTTCATGGCGGTCATCGCCGATTTGCTCTACGGCACGATCCTGACGAACCTTCTCTCCGGCCGGCCTGTCGATCCCGAAGCGCAAGCCGCAGATGTGTTCGACGTCATCGGCCACGGCGTGCTCAGCGACGCGGGGCGGAAACGACGTACCAAGAAATCGAGCTGAGGGAATCCCGATGCGATTGCTGTTGCTGATAGTGCCGGTGATTCTGCTGGTCGGCTGCAAACCGAAGCCGGCCGTGGACACGGCGCCGAAAGAGATACCACCGGTGCCGATCACGGTGGCGCCGATCCGCGAGCAAGCGTACCGACAGCGCGTGCTCGGCACGGGAACGCTCAACGGTACCGAGGACGTCTTGCTGTCGCCGAAGGTTGACGGGCGCGTCCGCGCCATTCACTACAACCTCGGCGACATGGCGCTGCCGGGGGCGGTGCTGCTCGAACTCGACACGGTCGATCTGAAGTTGGCCGTGGACGACGCGCAAGCCGCGTTGAACTCGGAGATGCGGGCATTGAGCCTCACGACCGAAAGCTTCGACGCCTTTGACGTCAACGCCAACGATGCGGTGATCATCGCCAAGGCCAACTACGAGAAAGCCGAGAAGACTTTCGAACCCTACCCGAAGTTGAAGGAAGCCAAGTCGGTTTCGGACTTCGAATACCTCGAACGCAAGCTGGAATTCGACGTGGCGAAAGCACGCGCCCGCGACACTATCGCCAATACGAATGCGGCTTACGCCCGGGCCAAGCAGCGCAAGGTGGCGCTGGCCATCGCCGAGCAGCGCCTCGCCGATGCGGAGCTGCGCGTCCCCGAGCCGCCGGGATGGAGAGCGTGGGCGGCGCTGATGGGGCCGAGCGCGCCGCCGCTGCGCTTCGCCGTGGCCCAGCGCATGGTCTCGGCCGGCGAGCGCGTGCAGAGCGTGCCCGTGACCAACGTCTACCGTCTCGTCATGCCCTACCTGCTGAAGCTCCGCGTTACCGTGCCCGAACGCCACGCCGCCGAGGTGCGCGTCGGCCAGCCGGTGGAAGTCCGCGTCGACGCCTACGGCGACAAGCCGTTCGCGGCGCGGGTGGCGCGCGTCAATCCGACCATCGATCCGCTCAACCGCACGTTTCAAGTCGAGGTCGAGGTGCCGAACCTCGCGGGCAAACTCAAGCCCGGCGGCTTCTCCCAAGTCACGATTCTCGGCGATGCGCTGACGTTGGTCACGGTGCCGCCGCAGGCGCTGGTGTCGTACGCCGGGGTCAACAAGGTATTCGTTCACATGGGGGACAAAGCCGTGGCGGTGCCGGTGGAAGTCGGCATCCGCGAGAAGGATTGGATCGAAGTGAAGGGGGCGTTCCCCGCGGGGGCGCCGGTGTTGACGAGCGGATTTTCACAAGTGGTGGACGGAAGCGCGGTCGTCATTCGATAGGCGTGCCGAACCCCGTCAGGGTTCGGGTGAAGCAGCAATGCGCAATCGGTATCGGGAACACACCCGACCCCTTACGGGGTACGGCTCGCGGAGCGAATCGATGATTTGGGACATCTGCATCCGCCGGCCGATCTTCACGCTGATGCTCATCCTCGCGCCGGTGGTGCTGGGGGTGGCGTCCTATTCGCGTTTGGGCGTCGAGCTGTTCCCCAACGTCGATGTCCCCGTCGTCGTCGTCACCACGACACTCAAAGGTGCGAGCGTCGACGAAATGGAATCGTCGGTGACCAAGCCCGTCGAGGAAGCGGTGAACACCGTTTCCGGGATCGACGAGCTGCGCAGCACCACTAAGGAAGGCGTCTCCCAGATCGTGGTGGGCTTCAAACTCGAGAAGAACGGGGACATCGCGGCGCAAGAACTCCGCGACAAAATGACCCTCGTGCAGGGGCAACTCCCCGCGGGCACCGATTACCCCAAAGTGGAGAAGTTCAACCTCGATGCGACGCCGGTGGTCACCATCGCTATCTC
>JAYTBD010000124.1:0-12749 GCA_043737155.1 Fimbriiglobus sp.
CCGCGACTTTGCCCGTCAACGGCACTTCGAGGATCAAAGCCAAGCTGCCGTCGACCCCGACCGAGCCCGAAGTTTTCACCGTGTAGCCGTCGATGGTGATCGCGAAATCGCGGTGGTGCACCCGGCCGTCTTTGAACTCGATCGGCACGCGCTGATCCTTGGTCAGTTGCAGTTTCAGCGGAGTCGCGCTGAACAAGCCGGCGATTTTGGCGACCAACGGCCCGGGCGAAACTTCCGCCTCGTGGATCAAGAGTGTACCGACCATCTTGCCCTTGGTCGGAGCGACCAGCGGAATGCGGTTGTCGCCGAGTTCGAAGGAGATCAGCCCCTCGGCTTGGGCCACGTTGGCGATGGCCGGGAGGGCGTAGCCGATGGCGTCGGCGCAGGCCGCGGGGGAGAGCCGGGCCTTCTCGACGACGGTGCCCTTGGCGAAGCTCAGATCGTACGCGCCGGGGTTGAGCGCGATCGTCGGTTCCAAGCGCACGATGCCGCTGCCGAACTTGGCGTCCACGCGGTTGATCTTCACGAGTCCCTTGTCCACGTTGGCTTTCAACTCCGCTTCGCCCACGTCGAAACCGTATGCTTTCAGCGTTTTCCAACCCACCGCCGCATTGCCCTTCAACTGATCGAGGCTCTGTTTCGGCCCGTCGCCGACGCGCACGGCGAGGTTTTGTCCGCCGTTGGCGAGGTTCCCACTGATCGCAAAAGGCTTCGTCCCTTGCCCCGTGGCTTGGCCGTTCTTGCCCAGATACTCTTTCAGTTTCGGTTCGATCTTGGCGAGGTCGTACGTCAAGTTGCCGGACAAATTCAGGTCCATTTCGGTCGAGAGCTTGGCGATGCTCCCTTGGACTTCCGCGGCGAATCCATCGCGCGCTATGGTAGTCGGTTTCAATTGCAACGCGTCGGCATCGAAGTCGAACGATCCGCCGCCTTTCAACGCGATCGCGGGTTCGGCCCACGTCGGATCCGCGGCGGGGCCGTAGGAAAAGTCGTCGATCTTCAGATCGGCATCGATTTCGACTCGGGATGCCGTCGCGGTGATGTTCGCGGTTCCTTTGGCGACACCGCGGATCGCATCGGCGGGCGTCTTCTGAAGTCGGAACGTCCGTTGCGTCGGCTCGAGGACGATCGCGTGGATCGTCAGCGCGGCCGCGAGGCGGTCGCCCATTTTCGCATCGCGGACAAGGTCGATCCGGGGCGTCGAGACGCCGATGTTCTGACTCCAAATTTGGACGTCGGTCAGTGCCAGAGCCTTGGTCGTCCGGTCGTACGTCGCGGTCGCGGCGATCTCAAGCTTCGGATCGTCGAAGTTCACCGGTGGGCCGACCACCTTGACCGATCTCATATCGACGTGGAGCTTCTCGCCGACGAACTTGTCCGCGCTCACGGTAACGGTGCCACCGATGCTGCCGCGACCGGCGACGTCCCAATCTTTGGGCCAACCGACGAGCGGGCCGAGCCGGGCTTTCCACGCCCGCAGTTCGCCGTCGAGTCGGACATCCGCGCGACCCGCACTCAGCGCGGCCGCATCCGCGATCGGTTCTTTGAGCGCGACCTCGAGTTGATCGAGTTCCGGCCGTCGCGGGTCGGTGAAGATTTTGAACCGCCCGCCGTCGATGCGCAGTTTGTTCCCCGCGTGCAGTTTGCCCACGCATTCCAAGCTCGCGTGCAACTCCGGCTCGGCGAGGAGCACGAGCGTACCGTCGCGGATTTCGAGCTTGGCGAAGTCGATGTTGCCGCGCAGATCGGTCGTGTCCGCGTTCGGCACCGGCTTCGCGTTCAACTGAATCGTCCCTTCCCCCGCCATCGTAATTCCGCCGAGATCGACGAAGCGATCCAACTGGGCCGTGAGCTTGCGGAGGTCGAAGCGAGCGCCGATGGAAAACGCTTCGGGCTGTCCGCGCGCGGCGATGCTGATGAACTCGGAAAGGACTTTGAGGTCTTCGAACTGCGGCAACCCGTCTTCGCGCAACCGACCGCGGAAATTGCCTTGCAACGGCGACTGCCACGTGAGAATCTGCTGGCCGCGCTTCGCTTCGATGTCGCGCGTGGTCACGTCGCCGGCCCAAATTGTCCCGGTGGGACCGGCTTCACTTTTGAGGGTGATGCCGACGGAGCCGCGTTGGATCACGGTGTCGCCGCGGATGTGCAGGAGCTTCGGCAACAGCGCCGCCAATTTCGCCAGATCGACATTGGCCGCGACTTCGACGCCGGCCTGGTTCGAGAGTTGGGTCGAATCGAACGCGGGGTCGAAAAGGCCTTTGACGGATGCATCGCCGACATCGCAGACCACCTTCAACGACTTCACGTCGATCCGCCCGGCCGCATCGGTGGCGACCTCGCTCTTCAACAGCGCGACGGTTTTCATCGAGAGCGTTTCGCCGCCGAGCCACGGGGCGCGCAGCGCGAGATCGGAAACGTTCGCCGAGCCGCCGAATTCCACCGACATCGGCTTGTCGGCGGGGGCGTTCCACTTCCCGCGCACATCGGCGGTGAGCGTTCCATCGATCGCGGTTCCCGGCGTGAAACGCGGCAACACGGGGCCGAACGTGTCCATGGGAAACGCCGCGGCGGTCAGTGTCACACCGGTGTCAGTGCCCAACAGTACCGTGGTGTCCAGCTTGCCGCCGGCCGGGGCTTCGGCCGCGAGGTGGATCTCCATCGGTGCGGCGCGCGACTTCGGACTGCGGTAGGCGAAGGTCACATTTTGGATCCGCGTATCCGGGTTACCCTTCAGCGTGGCCTTGCCGTTGCTCGCTTCGATGGCGAAGGCCAAGCGCTCCGGCTTCGGCGGTGTTCCGTCGTCCTTCGTGTAGTTCGCGATCCAATCTTCGACGTTCGTCCGGCCGTTCTCAACGGACACGATCACAACGGGTTCGTGGAAGTGGAACGCGCCGAGGTCATCGCGGTTCCATGCGAGCTGCCAAAGGGTTTTGCTCGTCGTCACACGCGGCGCTGTAATGGCGACGCGGCCGGTAGGTTCGGTCATCGTGACGTCGGTGAATTCGACGGTGCCGAACCAACTCATCGAAGCGCCGCCGGAGCGGATTGTGCCGTTGAAATCTTTCAGTGCCGAATCGACGATGCGGTGGCGCAAACCCGTGCGCGCGATGATCGCCGGGGTGAACCAGAGGAGAATCGCGAGCAGAATTAGGAGGGCGAGCGATGCCCGCAAGAATCGCCGGCGTCGCCGGGGCGGTGGCTGGATCGGTTCGGACATGGCCGCCTCCTGCGGATCTCGAAAGTGGCTTCAATACCTGCTGGCGATCAACACGATGTTCTGCCCGCCGAAGCCGAAGCTATTGCTCAGCACGTGGCGGATGCCCGATTTCTCGCGGGCCGTGTTCGGAACGTAATCGAGATCGCACTTCGGATCGGGCGTATCGTAGTTGATCGTCGGCGGCAGCACGCCCCGCCGCATGGCGAGGATGCTGACGATCAGTTCGACCGCGCCGCCGGCGGCGATGAGGTGGCCGAGCATACTCTTGCAACTCGACACGGGGATGCCGTACGCGGCTTCGCCGAGGGCGGTTTTCAAAGCCAGCGTTTCGATCTCGTCGTTGGCCTGCGTGCTGGTGCCGTGGGCGTTGATGTAGCCGATGTCCTCGGGCTTGAGTCCGGCGTTGCGGAGGGCGTCTTTCATCGCGCGGATGGCCCCGCGGCCTTCGTAATGCGGGTCGGTCATGGCGTGGGCGTCGCCGGTGGTGCCATAGCCGGTGAACTCGGCGTAGATGGTCGCCCCGCGCGCTTTGGCGTGCTCGAGTTCCTCCAGGATCAGCATCCCGCTGCCTTCGCCGAGGACGAACCCATTTCGGTTGAGGTCGAACGGCCGGCTCGCCTTCTGCGGCGCGTCCCCGCTCGTCGAGAGGGCCGTGAGCAGATTGAAGCCGGTGACGCCGAAGGGACTGATCATGCTGTGGGTGCCACCGGCCACCATGACTTCGGCGTCGCCGTGGCGGATCAGTTCCGCCGCTTCGCCGATGGCTTGTGCGCTGGCGGCGCACGCGGTCAGCGTCGTGCTGTTGGGCCCGCCGAGATCGAACTCGTCCGCGAGGTGAGCACTTGTCGTGTTCATCTCCCCCTCGGCTTCGCGCGGACCGTGGAGCAACCGGCTGAGGTGCCCGGTGACTTCCCCGTAGTTCACCTTGTACCCGCCGGCATCGACGCTGAGTTTGCAGCCCGCGAGGACGGAATCGAAGTCCTCGGCCCCTTCGCCGACGCCCAGATAGATGCCGATGCGGGAGCGGTCGAACCCCGGTGTGTTCAGCAAGTTCGCATCGGCGAGAGCCTGTTGGGCGGCGGCCAAGGCGAAGCGCGTGTTCGAGCCGCTGAACTCGTACCGGACGGGGTTCGAAACGTATTTGCCGAGATCGAAGTCCTTCACTTCGGCGGCGAACGAGGTCGGGAATTGGCTCGCGGGAAAGTGCGTGATCGCACCGACGCCGCTTTTGCCCTCGAGCAAATTGGCGAACATTTCGGGGACGGTGTGCCCGAGCGGCGTCAGGACGCCCATGCCGGTGATCACGACTCGCTTGCGTGTGCTCATAAAACGGTTTCACCACAGAGACGCAGAGGGCACAGAGGTAAAGAAAAACGCTTTTGAAACGAGCGAGGCCAATCCGTGTGTCTCAGTATTTGTATGTTCCCTGCTTTTCTTCTCTGTGTGCTCTGTGACTCTGTGGTGAATCTTAATTTTCAGCCATCCCATCGCTTCACCACGACGGCGGCGCATTGGCCGAGGTCGGTCACGCTCAACTTCACCGCGTACGGACTCGCGATCGGTTTGGGCGGTCCCGACGTCACATTGACCGGGCATTCGCGATCGGGATTGTTGTAATTCAATGTGCCGGGCAGTTGGCCGTGTTGCAAGGCCAACACGCTCGCGGCCAGCTCAATCAGCCCGGAGGCGGCGCCGCTGTTTCCGAGGTGGCCTTTGGGCGCGAGAACGGGGACATCGCCGAAGACTTCGCGGATGGCCTTGGCTTCCCACGGGTCGAGCCGGCGCGATCCGCGCGCCGCCGCATTCACATGGCCTATGTCGGACGGTTGAACCTTCGCATCGCGGAGGGCATTGCGGATCACTTGGGCCAGTCCCTTGCCGGTCTGGCCTTTGTCGAAGCCGCTGGCGAATCCGACGAGTTCCCCGAGGATCTTGGCCCCGCGTTTACGGGCGAACTCGAGTTCTTCCAGCCCGAACACGGCCGCGCCTTCGCCGACGACGGTGCCATTGCGCGCGGCGTCGAACGGCTTCACCGCGGTCGCCGGATCGGCCGTCGGTTCGGTCACCAATTCTTGGAACAATCCGTGCCGGGCGATGGCCACGGGGTTGAGCTTCGAATCGCAGCCGCCGACGAGGAAAAAGTCGGCGGAGTCGCGGGCCAACAGTCGGAACGCTTCCCCGAGGGCGAGCAGTCCGGCGGTGTCGGTGCTCGTGATGCTGTTGTTCGGCCCTTGCGCATCGAACAGGATGCTGACGTGGCACGCGGGCATATTCGGCAAGTACTTGAGCATCCACAGCGGCGGGACTTGCTTCAGCCCTTCGCGACCCCAGATGTTGTAATCGACTTCCGGCGGTTCGTCGACGCAACTGGTTTGAGCGCCTTTGCAAAGGTCCTCCAGCTCGGTGGCGACCATCACGCAGGCGAACTCGACGCCGAAGCGGAACGGATCGATCTGCCCTTTTTGCAAGCCGGTGTCGGTCATCGCGAGTTGGGCCGCGCACAAGCCGAGGCGGATGGTGTGGGCCATCTTGTTCAGGCTTTTGCGGGTCTCTTTCATCGCGGACGTGATGGTCTTCTTCGGGTCGAAGTCGGGGATCTCTCCCGCGATTTGGCAGCGCAGCGCGGACGGGTCGAAGGTTTGGATCCGGCGGATTCCGGACGTGCCGGCGCAGAGGGAGTTCCAGAACGCCTCGGGGGTCGATCCGATCGGCGTCAGCAATCCCATCCCGGTGAACACGGCCCGTCGTTCCGGCATCGTCATCTCGTGGGGTGCATTTGACCGACCATCTCAGAACCTTTTATTGTAGGGGCACCCCATGTGGGTGCCCTGCTTTGGATGCCTCGTTGCGTTCCCGCAAGCACGCGAGCCTTCCCGAATCGCAACGAATTTGGGCATCCGGTGCAGGGCACCCACAAGGGGTGCCCCTACGGGTTATTCGCCGCGGGTAATTCAGGCGTCTTTGCTGCCGCCAACTTCGCCAGTCCCAGCAGATGTTGCAGCTCGCCGCTGAAAACGAAGTTCGAATCGCCGAAGACTTGCGCGCTCCGGTTGTGGTCCAAGTGGGCGAAGAAGATCTCCGCTTCGGCGATCAGGCGGGTGCCGCAATGCACCGTCCCGCGCACAACGGCCCCTTCTTTTTTGAGGTCGATAATGTCCGTCTTATAGGTGAGTTGCTCCCCGGCCATCGCCTCGCCGGTGAACTTGGCGTAGGGAATTTTGGCGAGGACGACTTTCTCGCGGAACTGATTGGCTTCGCCGACGAGGATGCCGCCGGTCTGGGCGAGGCCTTCGAGAATCAGCGGGGCGGGCATGACGGGGAAGCCGGGGAAGTGCTCCGCGAAATGGTCCTCGGCGTGGCTGAGGCACTTCGTCGCGGTGGCCGATTTCCCGGGTTCGAAGGCCGTGAAGCGATCAATCCAGACCCAGCGCATTGCGACGAACCCCGCCAGTGGTCTCAAGAATTTCACCACAGAGTCACAGAGGACACAGAGAAAAACAAGAAAGGATATATGCGAGATTCAGATTGATCTGCTTCACCCTGCTCGCGTTCTTTCTTCTCTGTGTTCTCTGTGACTCTGTGGTGAAAACGGTCTTCGTTCTTACTTCAGCTTCGAAGCGATGTACTTCGTGATCAACTCGACCGTGAACAAGTCGCCGATGTTTTCGAACTTCGGATTCTGCTCGAACTTGGCGATGTCCGCATAGGGCATCTTCGTCCGCAGTTCGTTCAAGCCCGTCGCCGTCAGCATCCCGTTTTGGATGAAGTCCGGGTGACCTTGGAAAATCGACTCCGGGAACAGTTCGTTCCGGTCGATCTTGAGGCCGAACTCGCGCTCGAGCCGGAAGACGATGTCGAGGAAGTCGATCGACTCGGCGTTGAGATCCGCCTGCAACCGCGAGGTCAACTTCACGTCGTCCTCGTCGACGCCCAGAGCGTCCACGAGCTGCGTCTTGACCCGCGGAAAAATCTCGTCCTGCGTCATGAGGGCAATCCTCTCCACCGCGAAGCCGGGCCGGGAGAGTGGCCCGGCGACGCGGAAATTCGATTACGCGACGGTGGCGCCCAAGCTCAAGCCGCCGTCCACGGTGATCAGTTGCCCGGTGACGTACCCCGCCGCCGGCGAACACAAAAACAGCACCACGTTGGCGATGTCTTCCGGCTTTCCGAGCCGCTTCAGCGGGATCATCTTCTTGATGATGTCGCCCGCTTTATTCCGCACCGCTTCGCTCATATCGGTCTCGATGAACCCCGGCGCCACGGCGTTGACCGTGATATTCCGCGATCCGAATTCGACCGCCAAGGCCCGCGTGAAGGCGTTGATCGCCCCCTTGCTGGCGGCGTAATTCGTCTGCCCAGCATTCACGTGCTCGGCGGCGACGCTGGACACATTGACGATCCGGCCCGAACGCTGCTTGAAGACCATCTGATTCGACACGGCTTTGCAGAACGAAAACGTCCCGTTCAAATTCGTATTGACCACCGTGTGCCAATCGGCCGCGTCCATCCGTACGAACAGGCCGTCGCGGATGACCCCGGCGTTATTCACCAGAATATCAACCCGCCCCCAATCCGCCAGCACACTCTGGACCACGCGCTCGGCCGTCGCTTGTTCGGCGACATCGCCTTGGATCGCCTTGGCCGTGCCGCCGGCACCGAGGATCTCGGCTTCGAGCGCCTTGGCCGCGTCTTCGCTGCCCCGGTAAACGAAGGCCACCTTGGCCCCGGCCGCGGCCAGCGCTTGCACGCAAGCTTTGCCGATGCCCCGGCTGCCGCCCGTCACGATGGCCACTTGATCTTGGAGCAACATAAATGTTCGTCGGTGTTCTCAGGTGGTGGACTGGGCGAGTTCGCCCGTGAGCAGTGCCCAGCGGGCTTTCCAATGCTTCAGCAATTGCTCGTCGGCCGCGAGTCCGGCCGGGCCGCGCTCGGCCAAGTTGTATCCGTGGAGGACGAATTGAGCGGAGATCGTCGAAGCCCCGGCGTCGTCCGAACCCTTGCCTTTGAAGGTGACGCTAGCCCCGTCCGACTTCACCCAATCGACCGAGACATCCATCCGCCGACCGGGCTGGAGGAACGTCCCGTATTTCACGTTCTTGACTTCGCGGAGCACGATCACCGAGTATTCATACCCGCTGGTAGCACGCCACAACCACGCCCCGGCTTCGGTGAGCGCTTGCAGCATCAAGACGCCGGGCATGACCGGGAAACTCGGGAAGTGGTCGGCCAAGTACTCTTCGCCGAGCGCCAGGAATTTGCACCCGCGCAGGAACTTCCCCGGTTGGTGCGCATCGATCCGGTCGATCAAGGTGAACCGCATGCCGAAAACCGCCCAGTGCCCCCGGTCAACCGGTATTGGGAAGGGGAATATACCCGAGATGGGTTAACGAGACAAGGCCATGCGGGGGAGGGTGTGCCTTCGTTCTTCCAGCTGATTGCTGCTCGCTGACGGCTGTTCCATGGGAAACATTGTCGAACAAGATAGCGAGCAGCGATCAGTTATCAGCAAGATCTCCGGGGGAGGTGGCGGTCAGTGATGCTCGCCCCAGCCGCGGCTCTGCCACCAAACGGCGAGCATCACGAAACCGTCGAAGCCCAAATGGAACGGCACGATCCACCCCAAGTGCGGGGCCATAATGGCGAAGTCGATCTTCTCGGCGAGGGTGGGGTCGGCGGCGATTTTGTGCTTCAGCGCTTCGCTCAGACTCTCCCACTGCTTCACGACGTGGATCATCCCGAGCAAGTGCGTCAGGGCGAAGAAGACGAACCCGGCCACCACCGCCCGACCGCCGCGGGTGTGCCAATTCAGTTTCGGAAACAGCCCGACGAGGAGGATCACGGCCAGCCCCGCGAGCATCAGGACGTTCCACCCCATGAAGATGAAATCGGAGCGCTTCAGGATTTCCGGCAAGAGGGCGTTGGCGTCCATCGTCAACTCGATTCCTTCGGGGTTTGTTGCAATCGCCAACTCAGCAGCGAGTACCGACGGGCTTGGTCCGCTTTGTTCACGGCGATCCACAGCGCTTTCTTACTGCCGACTAGCACGACGAGCTTGCGACCGCGGGTGATGCCCGTGTAAAGCAGGTTGCGCTGCAGCATCACGTAGTGCTGCGTGTGGACGGGGATGATGACCGCCGGGTACTCGCTGCCCTGCGATTTGTGGATGCTCGTGCAGTAGGCCAGTTGCAACTCGTCGAGGTCGCCGAAATCGTAATCGACGTTGCGCCCGTCGTAATCGACGCCGAGCGTTTGATCCACCGCGTCCACGTCGGTGATGCGGCCGATATCGCCGTTGAAGACTTCGCGCTGGTAGTTGTTCTGCGTTTGAATCACTTTGTCGCCGCGGCGGAAAGTCACGCCGAAGCGGGCCACCTCTTGATTGCGATCCTGTTGCGGGTTGAGCGCCGCTTGCAGCACGCTGTTCAGATTCAGCACGCCGAGTTCAGACTTGTTCATCGGCGACAGCACCTGCACATCGCGGAACGGATCCAAGTTGAACCGCGCCGGGATGCGCTCCTTTACCATCGTGACGATGCGTTCGAGCACGGTGGCCGGGTCGTCCGCTTCGATGATGAAGAAGTCCCCTCGGCCCGACGGGGCCGACTCCGGTTCGTCGCCGCGGTTCACGGCGTGCGCCGCGCGGACGATGAAACTCGCCCCGGCTTGCCGATGCACTTCGGTCAGACGCACCACGGCCACCATGCCCGAGTCGATGAAGTCGGCGAGAACCCGCCCGGCGCCGACCGAGGGCAGTTGATCCCGGTCGCCGACGAAGACGACGCACGCCCACGCCGGCACGGCGCGCAGCAATTGGTTGGTCAGCGTCAAGTCGGCCATCGAGGTTTCATCGACGACGAGCAAGTCCAAATCGAGCGGGTTCTCGCGCGAGCGCCGGAAGGTGCCGATGGTCGCGTCGAATTCGAGCAGCCGGTGAATCGTCTTCGCTTCTTGGCCCGTCGATTCGGTCAACCGCTTGGCCGCGCGGCCGGTCGGGGCGCACAGCGCGACCCGCTGCAACTTGGCCCGGAAGATTTCGAGGATGGCCCGGACGATGGTCGTCTTGCCGGTGCCGGGGCCGCCCGTGAGCACGAGCACCTTTTGCGTGATCGCTTGCCGGACCGCTTCGCGCTGGGCCTCGGCGAATTCGATCCCCATCTTCTGTTCGACCCACGCCAACGCCTTCGCCACATCGACCGAGGGGAGCGGGTGGACACCGGCGCACAGTGCGATCATCCCCCGGGCGACGCCGCACTCGGCGAGGTGCAGCGGCTTTAAATACAGGAGATCGGTGAGTTCGGGAACCGCCAGCGACGGCGGGATCTGTTCCAATACCAATTCGTCCTGCAAGCGCAAATCGTCGATGGCCTTCTGGACGATCTCCGCGGCGATCACCGTGAGCGCCGTCGTCTGTTCGCGCACGACCTCCTGCGGCAAGCCGACGTGCCCCTTCGCACTCGCTTCTTGAAGGATGTACCGCACCGCGGCTTCGGCCCGCCTCGGCGAATCGCGCGGGATGCCGAGCTTGAGCGCGAGCTCATCGGCGGTGCGGAAGCCGACACCCCAGATGTCTGTGCTGAGGCGGTACGGATTCGACCGCACCTGCTCGACGGCGTTCTCGCCGTAGATTTTGTAAATGCGCACGGCCCGCGCCGTGCCGATGCCGAAGCTCTGCAGGAACGCCATGATCCTGTGCACGGCTTGATTCTGCTTCCACGAATTGCGGATGAGTTCGATCCGCTTCGGCCCCAACCCCTTGACCTGTTTTAGAAACGCCGGGGATTGCTCGATCACGTCGAGCGTCTTGTCGCCGAAGACATCGACGATTTTCTGGGCATACTTCGGTCCGATGCCTTTGACCAAGCCGCTGCCCAAGTACTTGGCGATGCCGGCGGTCGAGTGCGGCGGGGTCGTGCGCAATTCGGCCGCTTTGAATTGCTGCCCGTGTTGGTGGTCCGAAACCCACTCTCCTTTAGCCTCGATGAATTCGCCCGCCAACGCTTGCGACAAATGCCCGACCACGGCCACCAAATCGCGGTGCCCCTTGGCCTGCACTTTCAGCACGCAGTAGCCGTTATCCAAGTTGTGGAAGGTGACGCGCTCGATCACCCCCGATAGCGATTCCCCCATGCGGAATAGGATAGCGGTTGCACGATGAATCACGTCCGACCGAATTGCTTGTCGAGTTGCTTGCGGCTGAACAGCAGTGTCGTCGGTCGGCCGTGCGGGCAGTGGTGCGAGTCCTCGGCCAGCTTCCGCAATTCCAGCAAGTACGCGATCTCCTCTTGGGTCAAGCGGTCCCCCGCCTTCACCGCAGCCTTGCACGCCATCGTCGCCAAGAGGTGATCGAGCAAGATTTCCTTCGTCGGCGGACGGTCCTTCGATACCAGATAATCGATGACGCCCTGCAAGATTTCGAACGGCGGCCGGCGCGATAGCATCGTCGGGTAGCTCGATAGCAAAATCGTGGTGCCGCCGAATTCGGAGACGTCCAAACCCAACTCCGCGAGTTGCTCTTTGAATTCGAGCACGATGGCCGCTTGCTCCGCGGGCAGGTCGATCGGCTCCGGGATCAACAGCTGCTGCACTTCGAGTTTGCCATCGCGGATGCGCCTGCGGAGTTGCTCGAACAGGATGCGCTCGTGGAGGGCGTGCTGATCGATGACCAACATCCCATCATTTGTTTCGAGGACGATGTACGAGTCGTGAACCTGCAGCGCGGAGCCTGGCGAGAGCGCCGGTAAGTTCGACAAATCCGGCCCCCCCTCTCCGCTTCGGAGAGGGGGCTGGGGGGGTGAGGTCTCGGCGAGGGCGGGGGGTGAGGCCTGCATCATCATCGCGCCGCGATCCAGCGATTCCCACGGGGCCTGCGCCTGCTCCGCCGCATCGCGGCGCGGGCTGAACAAACTCGTCGGCACATGTGTCTCCGGCGGATTCAAACTCCACTGCGTCGGCGGTAGAAAATCCCGGAAGTCGCGCTGCGGTTCCTGTTCTTGCTCCGGGATTCGCAACTGCGGGATCAGGTTCTCCTGCATCAACCGATTCTTCACCGTGCTGCGGACGAGCGAGTAAATCAGAGCGTTTTCGCGGAAGCGCACCTCGGCCTTCGTCGGGTGGACATTCACATCGACCGTGTTCGCGGGCACCTTCAGATACAAGAAACCGATGGCGTACCGACCCGTCATCAGCAGGCCGCGGTAAGCCTCTTGGAAGGCGTGGCCGAGGCTGCGGTCGCGGAACCAGCGGCCGTTGAGAAACAGGTACTGCAGCTTGGCGTTGCCGCGGTCGCACTTCGGGTCGGCCATGTAGCCCGTCATCGACACCGGCCCCGGCCCGCTGTCCACGGCGTAGAGGGCGTCGCGGATTTCGGCGCCGAAGAAGAGGCCGATGCGGTCCTTCAAGTTCGCCGAGGTGGGGATGTCGTAGACCATCTTGCCGTTGTGCCGCAGCACGAGGTGCAACGACGGGTTCGCCAGTGACAACCGGGTGACAGTCTCGGTGACGTGGCCGAGTTCGGTGCCGATGGACTTCA
>JAYTBD010000125.1:0-5532 GCA_043737155.1 Fimbriiglobus sp.
TGGAATTATAGGTACATTCATTCCGGTTTGGACCCCGGTGGTCTGCGATCCCTCCGGAATCGAAGATTCAATCCTTCACCAACTCACCGCGCAATCCGGCCAATCCTTCGCGCCCCATCCGTATCGTTGTCTCGCCCACCAGCAATTCGAAGATCCCATCGAGCGCTTCGTAGTGCTTCATCGCGATCACCCGACCGGGGATCAGGCCGAGCTCCGCCCACCTCCGTAACCGCTCGGGATTATCGTCCTGCGCTTCGCGGACGGTGAAGGTTTGGCCCGGTAGGAATTCGTCGAGCCTCAGCAAATCCCGGTGGGCGAGTTCCCCGGTCGCGCTCGGAATCGGATGGCCGTGCGGGTCTTCGAGCGGTTCGCCCAGATGCTTGGCGATGGCGTCTTCGAGCCGGGGGGAAATCGCGTGCTCGAGCGCTTCCGCTTCCACGTCGACCTCGCTCCAATCCAACCCGAGTACCTTGGTCAGGAAGAGTTCGATCAACCGGTGTCGCCGGATCACGCGGAGGGCTTCGCGCGTCCCGGATTCCGTCAGCTTCGCCCCGCTGCCGGAGGTGTATTCGATCCAACCCGCTTCGCAGAGTCGCTTGAGCATCCCCGTCACCGAAGGCGCTTTGACCGCCAACGTCACCGCGATGTCGGCGGGGTACACCAACTCCGTTGCTCCACCGAGGCGGTGGATCGCCTTCAGGTAATCTTGCACGGCTTGGGTCGGCGCGGCGGGCATGTCGCTCATCGTACGACCGGAGTTTGTGGAACGGATGAAAGTTCCGCGATGAGGAACTCGGCCGCGCGCTCGACCGCCCCCGGCGCGGCCACGCGATCCCGCAATTCGCGGAGCTTGGCGACGAGGGCTTCTCGCTCCTCGGGGTATTCGAGCCACGCCAGAATCTGCGCGGCGATCTGCGGGTGAAAATCCTTCGACCCCGAGAACTCCGGGAATAACTCGGTGTCGGCCAACAGGTTTACCAAACTGATGAATTTGCATTTCCGGAGTTGCCGCGAGACCCAATAGAACGCCGGACCGGTGCGGTAGACGACGACCGTCGGCTTCAGGCGCACCATCATTTCTAAGCCGACCGAGCCGGAGACGGCAATGCACGCCGTAGACGCTTCGATGATCTCCGCAGTCTTGCCGAGAAGGATTTCGATGTTCAGATCGCTCCCCGCGATTTGCTCGCGGATGATCGCCGCCTGCTTCTCGCGGAAGGCCGCGATCAGGAATCGGACGCCGGGCCGCTTCGCGGCGATGAGCTTGGCCGCACGCAGGATCATCGGGAAGTTCGCCGAGACCTCCTGCGTCCGAGAGCCGGGCAGTAGTGCGATGATTTCCCCGGACTGCCGAGCAAGATATTCCGCATCCAGTTTCTGGTGGAGGATTTCGTCGAAGTAGGGGTGCCCCACGTAGTGCGTGCGGACGCCGCGCTCGCGGTACCACTCCTCTTCGAACGGCATGGCCGTGAGTACGGCTTTGAAGTGCGCTTTGACTTTCTTCACGCGCCAGCCGGCCCAAGCCCACAATTGCGGCGGCACGAAATAGTAAACGGGGATCCCATAGCGGTGGGCGCGCTTCGCGATGTGCCAGTGGAAACCGGGGTAGTCGATCAGCACCACTGCGTCGGGTCGCCGGGTGCGGAAGTACGATTCGGCCTTGGCACCGAGGTGGAAAAACATTGGCAAGTTCGCCAGCACGCGGCCGAGCCACATGACGGCGAGATCGGTGAGTGGGTAGAGAAGCTTCACCCCGGCGGCGGACATGCGTTCGCCGCCGAAACCGACAATTTCCACATCGGGAAAGCGCCGCTTGAGCAGCGCGGCGAGATTGGCGCCGTGCAGATCGCCGCTCGGTTCGCCCGCGCTGAGAAACAAACGCATCGGGGCATCCTTGCCGACGGCGTTCAAACGACGGCTGCTTCGGCCGGCGCGGCGACGGTTTTCTTCGGCCCGTTGCCCGGCAGATCGGTCGCTTCGGCGACACGGCGGTATCCGAGCGACCGCATCACTTCGAGCACTTCGCTCCACGTCGGGAACGGGCGGCGGTTTTCCCGTTTGTAGCGATCCATCGCCTTCATGAAGTCCGTTTCTTCGTCGTTGTAATCGCGTTCGCACGTCGTCGGGTCGATCAAACGCCGGCGTTCGCTCGTGCGCCGCTTCTCGGCGGCGTTTTTCGCCCGGCGATCCGAGGCCACGGGGATATTCCGTTTGCGGCGGTCGTTCGGGAACGAAGCGGACGTGGCTTCGCTGTCCATAACTTCGTCGGTCATGGTGGTGCTCATGGTGATCGGTTCTCGCAGGCCGAGGAGCGAGGGGGTCGCTCGGTCGGCACGCCGGGGTGAGTTTAGGAAATTCCCAAACTCCGAGTCGGACCGCCGGGGATGGACAGGTGCATTCAAACTACCCGGCACAAGTGGCCTGTCAACCGAAAATCGGCGCGGCCGGCCGAAGGATTCGACTCCGACCGCATAACTGTAACGATGCGGAGATTCGCACGACCCCGGCACTCGGCGCGGGGGGTGCCGGTTGTAGTTTTTACAAAAGCGACGTAGGAGCGACCCCGCCTTGGAAGACGCCAACCTGATCCGGCTCTTCGATTTCTACTTGGCGTTCCTCTTCCTCCTCGGGGTGTACCGCCGGCGGAGCGTCTACTGGGACGCGTGCCGGCTGGGCTTTTCCATCGTGGATCGCCGCAAGAAGCTGTTGACGGTCGTCCGCACCGAGAAACGCGAACTGCTGACGCTCGAGACTTTGCGCCCGGTCATCGTCGCCGTCGGTTTGATGGTCATCCAGTGGCTCTGCTCACGGCTGATTTGGCCACAAGCCGATGTGCCGCTGAAGACGCTGGTCGTGGAGTGGTGGAAAATCGTGGTGGTCGTGGCCGCATTCGTGCCGATGCTCGCCGTCGATCTTTTCTTCCTCATCCGCATCGGCCAATTCGACCACGGCGAGACCGAGAAGTACCTCGACCAAGCGGAGCAATGGCTGGGCGGCTGGAAGGCGACGGCCGTGCACACGCTCACGTTCGGCGTCGTCAACCCGAAGGCGATGGTCCAAAGCGAAGTGAAGAAGGGATTGCAGGAATTGGGCCGGACGGTCCGGGCATCGATGTGGTGGGCCAGCGTGCAGACGGGGCTGCGGTTGGTCTTTGGCGTGACGATCTGGCTGCTCTGGGTGTTGGGGTGAAAAAATACGAGTTGAGCGTCATTTTCGCTTCTTGGATTATTTGGTAACTTTGGGACTACACGCTGAAGTGGCGGCGTTGACTTCTGAAGCTGCCCTATCGGCGATTGCCGCTTTGAGATCGGTCAATGCTTCTTTTGCCAAGAAGAGATCCGTCTCAATTTTAGGTTTTTCTGCGGAGCCCGACCCGCTTTACGCTCTGCTCCGCGCGGCGATGTTGGCCAATGTACGCGACAAATGGGAAGGGCACGAGCGGCGAAATTCGTCAAGCCCCTGCGGACGACGCACGCCATCGGGGGGTAGATCCCCTATGGCGACAAGTTTCCTACCTTGCCGGAATAGTCCGGGTGATCGCCGGGGTGGCGGAACGTCCCGCCTCGGGATTCACGGCGAGTTGGGAAATTTGCCGCCACAACTGCGGTCGATTGACAACCCACCCGCATTGCCTACCAAAACAGCATGAATCCCACCGTCGTCGGCATCGATCTCGGCACGACCAACTCCCTCGCGGCGACCCTGCGAAACGGCCGGCCGGAGGTCTTCCGCGACGGCGCCGGCATCGCACTCGTCCCCTCCTGCCTGAGCTTCCACCCGGATGGTACGGTGCTCGTCGGCACCGCCGCGAAGGAGCGGGCGCTGCTCGATCCGACGCACACGATCTTCAGCGTCAAACGGCTGATGGGCCGAACGCTCGCCGACCTTCAAAGTGAGTTGAAGCACATCCCGCAGCAGATCGTCGAACGCGAAGTCGAGGCCGGGCGCAAAGTCCTGCGCGTGCGGATCGACGAGAAGGAATACACCCCCGAAGAACTCAGCGCGATGATCCTCGGGGAAGTCCGCAAGCGCGCCGGCAACCCGACGAAGGCGGTCATCACGGTGCCCGCGTACTTCGACGACGCCCAGCGTCAAGCGACCCGCGACGCCGGTCGGATCGCCGGATTGGACGTGCTCCGCATCGTCAACGAGCCGACCGCGGCGGCACTCGCTTACGGCCTCGACAAAGCGAACGCGGGCATGATCGCCGTGTACGACCTCGGCGGCGGCACGTTCGACTGCTCCATCCTGTCGCTGGCCGACGGGGTATTCAAAGTCCTCAGCACCAACGGAGACACCCACCTCGGCGGCGATGACTTCGACCGTGCGATTATGGACGTCGTCTCAGGGGATTTGGCAATCGCACCCGATGCGGAACTGCTGCAGCACCTGCGCGAAGCGGCGGAGCGGGCCAAGATCGCGTTATCCGCGGAGGATGCAACGCAACTGCGAATCGACCTGCCATCGCGGGGAATTGCCTATCACCGCGTCATCACCCGCATCGAATTCGAGGCGCTGATAGCCCCGTTCATCGACCGTTCGCTGGCCAAGTGCCAATCGGCATTGCGCGATGCGAAGTTGAAACCCGCCGACATCGGCGAAGTCGTCCTCGTCGGCGGTTCGACGCGTATCCCCTACGTCCGCCAACGGGTGGAAACCTTTTTCGGCCGCAAGCCGCACACCGATCTGAACCCGGACGAAGTCGTCGCCCTCGGCGCCGCGGTGCAGGCCGACATCCTCACGAGCGGCCGGCGCGACCGGTTGCTGCTCGATGTCATCCCGTTGTCACTGGGCATCGAAACCCTCGGCGGCGTCGTCGATAAAGTCATCGACCGCAACAGCACCGTGCCGTGCCAAGCGACCACGCGCTACACGACGTTCGTGGACAAGCAGACGGCCATCGTCATCAACATTTACCAAGGCGAGCGCGAACTCACGAAGGACTGCCGGCTGCTCGGGCAGTTCAAACTCGGCGGCATTCCCCCGATGCCGGCGCAGATGGCGCAAGTCGATGTGACCTTCCGCGTCGACGCCAACGGGATGCTGCGCGTGCAGGCGAAAGAACAGCGCAGCGGACAGCAAGCGACCATCGAAGTGAAGGCGGCCCACGGCCTGAGTCAAGACGAAGTCGAACGGCTCGTGCTCGAGAGCGTCGATCACGCCCACGCCGATTTCGGCGCCCGCCGCTTCATCGAGTATAAAAACAAGGCCGACGCCGATCTGCGCCACACCGCCAAAGCGCTGGAACAATCCGGGGCAGAGTTGACGATCGAACAGCGGAGGCGAATCGATGCGGCGACGGTGACCTTGACCGCCGCGATGGCCGGGACCGATGCGAATACTTTGCACGCCGCCGTCGATGCGTTCGGGGCCGCGACGCTCCCGCTCGCGGAGTTGCTGATGAACGCGACCGCGAAGAAGTTGCTGAGTGGCCAGAGCGAAGATGCGATGGAATCCTGAGGAGATTGATATGCTTCAACTCGGCACCATGACGAACGGCGTGATCGTCCCGGACGAACCGGAGTCGATCCC
>JAYTBD010000126.1:0-12737 GCA_043737155.1 Fimbriiglobus sp.
GGCGCGACGGCCGTGGCGTTCGGCGCCCACGGCGGAGGCTACACACCGTACCCGGATTGCCGACCCGCGTTCGCCGAAGCGATGGACGCATCGTCGCGCGTCTGCCACTCCGCGCCCATCGAAGTTTGGGCGCCGTTCATCCATTGGTCGAAAGCGGACATTGTGAAGCGCGGCGCCGAACTGGGAGTCCCGTTCGAACGGACGTGGAGTTGCTACCGCGGGGGCGAGAAACACTGCGGGGACTGCGGCACTTGCCGGGATCGCCGCGCGGCGTTCATCGGAGCGGGCGTACCCGATCCGACGGAGTACGAGGGCGGATGATCTTCATGGTCGAGTGAGCAATTCGTCCCGCGCCAGTTTCATGAATCGATGCAATCCTCCCGGCGGGAATCGAACCCGCGACCCCGGGCTTATAAGAGCCACGCTCGGCCACTGAGCTTCGGGAGGCGATGGAATCGCGGACGGATGCCGTCGGGTATCATCGCCTCCTCCTTTCTCAAATCGCCCCGAGCGCCAGCGAGCAATTGTGCCCGCCGAAGCCGAAGCTGTTGCTCAGCACCTTGGTCACCCGCACATCGCGGGCGGTGTTCGGCACGTAATCCAAGTCGCAGCCGGCGGCCACATCTTGATTGTGCAAATTGATCGTCGGATGGATCGCGCCGTGCTTGATGCTCAGGGCGCAGGCGATGGCTTCGACCCCGCCGCTGGCCCCGAGCAGGTGGCCGATCATGCTCTTGGTGCTGCTGACCATGAGCTTCTTCGCGTGTTCCCCGAAGACGCGCTTCACGGCCAGCGTTTCGGCGACATCGCCCAGCGGCGTGCTCGTGCCGTGGGCATTGAGGTAATGCACGTCGCTGGCGTTCCAGCCCGCTTCGAGCATCGCTTGCTGCATCGCGGCGGCGGCGCCGGTGCCGTCTTCGTGCGGCGCCGTGATGTGGAAGGCGTCGGCGGTGTTGCCGCAGCCGAGCATCTCGCAGTAGATCGTCGCCCCGCGGGCCTTGGCGCGTTCGTACTCTTCGAGCACCAAAATCCCGGCCCCTTCGCTCAGGACGAATCCGTCGCGGTCTTTGTCGAAGGGTCGGCTCGCCGTCTGCGGGGAATCGTTGCGCTCGGAAAGCGCCCGGCAATTGATGAACCCGGCCATGCCGATGGGCGTGATGGCCGCTTCGGTGCCGCCGGTGATCATCGCGTCGGCGAAGCCGAAGGCAATCTGCCGCATGGCGTCGCCGATGGCGTGGGCCGAGGAGGAGCAAGCCGTGGTAACGGTGGTATTCGGCCCGCGGAAATCGTGCTTGATGCTGACGTTCCCGGCGGCCGCGTTGGCGATCATCTTCGGGATGACGAACGGGCTGACGCGGCTCGGCCCTTTGGCGAAGAGAATGGCGCAGCCGTCTTCGAATTCGCGGATGCCGCCGATACCGCTGCCGAGGATCACGCCGATGCGAGTCGGCTCGTAACTCGGCAATTTGATCCCGGAGTCCCGGATCGCTTCGTCGGCGGCGGCGAGGGCGAACTGGCTGAAACGGTCGAGCCGGCGGAGTTCGCGCGGTTCGATGCTCGCGCTCGGGTCGAAGTTTTTGACTTCCCCGGCGAAGCGGACTTTGTAATTGGCCGCATCGAATTGTGTGATGGGCGCAATACCGGATTTCCCGGCGAGTAGGCCTTGCCAGTATTGCGGCACCGACAACGCGATGGGGTTGACGGTGCCCAGCCCAGTGACGACCACACGACGGCGGGACATGGGGAGAGCCTTCGCGCTTAAGCCTTGGCCCCGGCGTCGCCGGTGCTCTTCGGTTTCTTCTCGATGTAGTCGATCGCCTCGCCGACGGTTTTGATCTTCTCGGCGTCGGTATCGGGGATCTGGATGTTGAATTCTTCTTCCAGTTCCATGACCAGTTCGACGATATCGAGCGAATCCGCGCCGATATCTTCGATGAAGCTGGTGGACCGGGTGACCGTTTCTTTGGAGACGGCCAAGTGTTCGCAAACGATTGCGATAACACGTTGCTCGACGGACTCGACAGACACGCGACTACCCTCCAAGGGCGGCTGGACATTCGGCGGATGGAAAACGGCGGGTGGGGCACCGCCGGGACGCACCAATCCGGTCTGAAAGCTGAATTTACAAGCTCGCCGAGAAAAGGAAAGGCGTCCCGTGCCACTTTCCGCGCGGGAATCACTTCGCCGGCGGGTTGTGGCTGCGCCACAGATACCACGCGGCGAATGTGCGGTACGGCGCCCACGGTTTCGCGAGCCTCGTCAACTTCTTGGCATCGGGCAGTTTTCGCATCCGGTAGAGGCCTTGGACCGCCAAGCGCACACCGAGGTCGCCGACGGGCCAAACGTCGGGCCGGCCGAGGCAGAAGATCAGCAGCATGTCGACGGTCCACGGGCCGATGCCGTGCAGCGGCAGCAGCGTCGCCCGGATGAAGTTGTCGTCCGCGTTCGTCAGGGTGGCGTTCAAGCCGCGGGTCGAGGCGAACAACTCGGCGATGCCCCGCAGCGTTTTGCGCTTCGGCCCCGATAAACCGCACGCTTGCATCTGCTCGTCGGTCCGGGCCAGGAGCCGGGCCGGGGTCAATTTTTTCTCGAGGGACGCTTCGAACTTCGCCGTGATCGACCGGGCCGCCGCGGTGGAAATGAGTTGGGCGATGACGGCCCGGACCAACCCGCGGAAGAGGTCCGGCTCCGGCTTCAGCGTGCACGGACCGTGGGCGTCGATCAACGGCCCGAACCGCGGCTCGACGGAAATCAGATGGAGTTCTGCGACTCGGACCGAATCGTGGAAGGTCTTCGGCATGGGCGATCCAATCCGAACGAGAAGCGATTGCGGAGAAGACGTGTGCCGAGGAAGGGTTGCACGGGCCGGGTGAACGCGCTTGCGCCCGAGATGACGGCGGAAGCTCCCCGGGTAAGACGAACCTAAGACCCGCCGATTCACAGACGAGCTTTACCGATGCCCTCGGCTTACTTCAGATGCCATATCTATCAAATTCTTATACCCGTTCACCACTTGGCGACAAGCGAGAAATGTGCAACCAAGAAATGATCGGCGAAGGCGCTGTACCCCGATTGGTGGTAGGTCTCCATCGCCCGGCCCGACACCGACCCGATGGAGCGCGTCCGGTGGCACCTTCACGATGAGATCACCCTCAATCACCGCTGCCGGACGATCGAGTAATTGCCCGACCCGGTGGTGGAATGGACCTGAGATTGTCCCGGTGGCAGTCGAACCTCAGCCAGTCCCTCGATTGCGTACTTGCGACTTCGCGGGATCATCCATTCGACGGCTGCTCAACAAGCATAGGAACTCCGCCATGCCCGCAGACTCGCATCGCGATTGGGCCATCTTCCTCGCCGCTACCAAGCGCCGGATGCCGCCGGCCGAGCAGCTTACTTGGATCGGGAGTGCGTCTCCGATGCCGCGCTGCGCGAGCGGGTCGAGGCCTTGCTCCACGCCTCGCACCCGCCGGATCGACCGCGTCGCAACCCGACGGATGACGCCGGCGCGATCGCTTCGGACGCCCCGCGATTTGCGGCGACGAATTTCGACATCCGAGGTGCGATCACGGGCACATTCTGTCCGGAGGCTTCGCAGTCCCATGTGACCGAGGAGTACGACCCGAGCAGAGCGACGGACACCTGCGCGGAAGCACCGATTCGCCCGGAACCCGTGGGCGTGTGGTCCGGAGCAATCATCGGAGGACGTTACACCCTCGTCGAGCGAATCGGCGAAGGGGGCATGGGTTCGGTCTATCTGGCCAGTCAGACCGAACCGGTCCGCCGGCAGGTCGCGATCAAGTTGATCAAAATGGGGATGGACTCCAGGACCGTGCTGGCGCGCTTCGACGCCGAGCGGCAAGCGCTCGCGGTCATGGACCACCCGAACATCGCCCGCATCTACGACGGGGGTATCTCGTCCACGGGCCAGCCGTTTTTCGTCATGGAGCTCGTGCGGGGCGTTCCGATTACAGCGTACTGCGACAACCACCGCCTCCCGGTGGGCGAACGTTTGCGTCTCTTCGTGGCGGTCTGCCAGGCGGTGCAGCACGCCCACCAAAAAGGGATCATCCACCGCGACCTCAAGCCCGGTAACGTCCTGGTCATGGAGGTGGATGGTCGGCCGACGCCCAAAGTCATCGATTTCGGCGTGGCCAAAGCGACCGAGCAAAAGCTGACCGACATCAGCTTTTCCGACGCCGGGGCCGTCGTCGGCACGCCGGCGTACATGTCCCCCGAGCAGGCCGACCCGACTTCGATGGACATCGACACCCGGACCGACATCTACGCGCTCGGCGTGATGCTTTACGAGTTGCTGACCGGCTCCACGCCGATCGACAGCAAGCGGTTCAAACGGGGGGCGATGCATGAGATGCTGCGGATCATCCGCGAAGTCGAGCCGCCGCGTCCGAGCACGAAATTGAGCGGATCCGACGTGTTGCCGAGTATCGCGGCGAACAGGAGTATCGAGCCCGCCCGGCTCTCCAAACTCCTGCGGGGCGAGCTCGATTGGGTCGTGATGAAGGCGCTCGAGAAAGATCGGACTCGGCGGTACGACTCGGCCAATGGGTTCGCCGAGGATATCCGACGGTATCTGGCGGATGAGGTGGTCAAGGCGCGGCCCCCGAGCACGGGTTACCGCTTGAAGAAGTTCGTCCGCCGGCACAAGCGGCCGGTCGCAGTCGCGGCCTTCTTCCTGCTCACGATGGCGATCGCGCTCCCCGTCGTGGCCATTTTGGCCGTGACGGCGGAAAGCGCGCGGCGGGAGGCGATTGCCGCGCGGGAGTTGGAGACGGGCGAGAGGCAGCGGGCCGAGCGAAATTTTGAAACGTCCCGAGCTCTCGCGATCGAGCTGAGCAACAAAATCGAATCCTTCGAAACCGGGTTGGGTAGCCAGGGCCAAACGGACCTCGCCCGCAAAGCGGCTCTCGACTCCGCGCGGGCGACCTTCGACAAGTTCCGTGCCGAACGGCCGGACGACCGGCCCCTTCAACGACAAGCGGCGGCGTTGCACCGGTACGCCGCCAACCTTTCTCGATTGCTCAACGACAACGCCGGGGCCGAAAAGGCCTATTCCACCTCGATCGGCATCCGGGAACAACTCGTCGAAAGCGACCCGGACGCATTCGACGACCGCGACGACTTGGCCCAAGCCCTCCGCGACTTCGGCACATTCCAGAAGCGAATCGGCCGCTTGAAGGAAGCCGCGAAGACGCTCGAGCGGGCGGCCGCACTCGCCGAGGAAACGAAAGATCACCTCCCCGAGAGTTCGTATCGCCGCACACTCGGCACCATCCTTATGGACCGGGCGGATGTCGAATACCGCAAGGGGGAGTTCACCGCCGCGGAGGCGTCTGTGCAGAAGGGCGGGGAACTGCTCGATCGACTCGAGGATGCCCCGAAGGCCGAGCTAAACCCGATCGATCCCCTGCTGGCCGCAATCGCGCAAGTGGGACGGGCCATGTCGCTCCGAGAACTCGGACGCATTCCGGAAGCCATCCGGGTGCACGACAATGCCGTGGCTCGCTTGGAGGCCATGGGAGGCGCCACCGGCACTCGCGACGTGCGGCATTCTACAAACAAGGCGAAGCTGGAGCGGGCGATCACTCGAGGTCGCCTGGCGGACGACCGGGAAGGGACGGTTGTGGAACTCGCCGGCGTTTTACAAGCGGCCGATAAACTGATCGCCGAGTATCCCGGCGCCCCCATTTACAAGGAAGTGCAAGTCGGTGCGTGGCTCGTGCGGGCCGAACTGGCAACGGCATTGGGGCGGCCGAAGTCGGCAAGCGAAGACCTCGCCAAGGCTTTGGCGGCGACCCGCGAGCTGCTGACGAAGCACGAAAATCAGCCCGATCACATCGGTTTGCGCGCGCGGGCTTACCTGTTGCTCGGGCGTCTGGCCGCGGGGGAAAAGAAGCCGGCCGACGCCGAAAAGAGCCTCGACACTGCCATCAAAGTATACGGGTTCGCGGTGCAGTTCGACCCCGACCACTTCGGGTATCGCCTGGGCTTGGAGGAGGCGACCAAAGAACTCCGGGCGGCGAAGTCGAAGCCGTGACGAAGGTCAGGGAATGATAATCACCGCTTTCGACACCACTGGGGCCGAGGTACCCGTATCGGGATTCGTGACGGTAGTCGAAACATCCTCCGTACCATGCACAGGCTTTTTGTCCTTCTGCTGTTCTTGGATGACAGTGAGATTCTCGCAAAGGTACGTCCCGTCTCGGTTATCCTTTTTGATGGTTCCCAACCAGATCGTCTGTCTTGTGTCGCCGTCCGTACCGCTCACAAACACGATATCGCCCACAGCGATGTTGCTGCCGGTGATCGTCGCCTTGTGCTTTTTACCGTCGTTTTTCTTGCGCAGTCCCGACAATCCGTCTTTGTCTTTGAACGTGGGCGGGTGGTTCGCATCGAGCTGGGGTTTTGACATGGCACTCACAAGGGGCAAGTGGGAGGAAAATTCGAGTGGTTGTAGGGTATTGCCAATTCGTTCGAAAGGAAAGAACAAAAATGCCATCGCCGATTATTGCCCACGTACGGCGAAAGTGCTTCAACAGCCGATCGAAAGTATAGCGATTGTGCCATCGGTGGCTTGCAGCGTGCGGGCGACCGGCGATAACCGGGATCAATGCCCGCCGGGTCAAACCGGGGAAAGAAATAATGTAGTCAAGGCGTCGGTCGCAATAGTACAGATCAACGACCGGCTCTGACCGCACAGATTTTCGGCGGTCTCGATCTGTCGAGCCACCGCCCGCTCGAGCATCCGGAGTTGCAAGTCGCGCCCGCCGGTGATCACGGCGGATTCGCAAGCGTCGAAAACGGTGCCGTCGGGGGCGGCGAGGGCGAGTCGGTCGAGATCCTCGTTGTAGGCGAGCAACCGGCGGACGAGATCGACTTGGGCGACCGGGACTTCGATAGTTACACCCAATGCTTCCGCCGGGCCGAAGCTTCCGTCGGCCCATTGACGCGGTGCGGTCCGGGAACGACGATGTTCGGATGGGTTGACTCTGAAGGGGGGTCACGATCCCTCCGGGAATGCGATAGCCTGAAATCCCACGACGGCTACTGCTTCTGTTTCGGCGAGCCGTCGTAGGGGGACCGCTATTGAACTCGGTCATTCGATCGGAGGAATACCGTGGGGTTGTGGACTTGGCTCAGGGGCGGCGAGCGGCCGCCCGAGGTCGT
Source organism: Fimbriiglobus sp. (assembly GCA_043737155.1). Classification (GTDB taxonomy): domain Bacteria; phylum Planctomycetota; class Planctomycetia; order Gemmatales; family Gemmataceae; genus JALHQU01. The sequence goes on from JAYTBD010000126.1 coordinate 7,189, forward strand.
CGTGCTAGAAGCGACGCCCGGGCCGCGCTTCCACGTCGTCCTCATGAACGACGACACCCACTCCTACGCGTACGTGGTCAAGCTGCTCAAACGGGAGTTCGGCTTGCCGTTCTTCCGGGCGTTCGCGCTGGCCCACACGATCGATGTGGACGGGTGGGCGGTGGTGTACACCGGGACGAGAGAATCGGCCGAGATCAAACGGGTCCGCGTGCTGGCGGCGGGGCCCGATCCGTCACAGCCGGCTTCGACGGGGCCGCTCCGCGTCGAAGTGGAAGAAGCCGATTGAGGTTGGTTGCAACCGCTCCGACAGGTCGACTTAGAGCGGTTCCCGAATTGATGGTTTGCTCGTCGGAGCCGGAAGCGCATGACCGCAACTCTCCCCCGGGTGTACTTCTGGATTTTGGCACTCTCCCTAGCTGGAACAGGCAAGGTTTTGCTGATCGCACTTCGCCGATCGCTGAAAGCTGTTTCGTTTCCCAAGTCTCGAATGGGACAGCCGTCGGCGATCAGCAATGAGCGATCAGCGAGGAAAACGGCCCGATGCCAAAATTCTGAGTCATACCCCTGTCCCCCATCCCGTTTGACACCGACCCCGTAAAAGCCTATCATCTTCTCGTCGAGCGCGCGGGAACCCCTCCCCGACGCGGCAGCTGCCATGCGACCCTCCCGCCCCAACCGATCCGGAATTTCGGCCCCGACCGGAACTTATCGCCATCCCAACGGCGTCCGACTTGCCGGTGACAATTGACCCCGCCGTCGATCCGCGCCACACTGTTGGTTGAGGCCGGACGTTTTACCCAGACCCCGCGTTTGACCGAATTCCTACCATCGGAGTCCGACCGTGACACCCTTTCGCTCCTGCAACGGTTCGCCGCTCGACCGCCGGATGTTCCTGCACGTAGGCTTCGTCGCCGGGCTGGGTTTGACCCTCGATCAATTCCTACGCATGCAATCGGCCCAAGCCGCCGAAGCGACGGCCCCGGTCAAAGGGCCCAAAGCCGAAGCGCTGATTCACATTTATCTGCCGGGCGGGGCGGCCCACCAAGAGAGCTGGGATCCGAAGCCCTACGCCCCGGTCGAATACCGCGGGGACATGACCAGCATCGCCACCAAGCTCGAAGGCGTGCAATTCAACGAATGCCTGAAGGAAACGGCCAAGATCGCGGACAAGATCACCGTGTGCCGCAGTATGACCCACGGTGAAGCCGCCCACGAGCGCGGTACGCATAACATGTTCACCGGCTACCGACCCAGCCCGGCTTTGACGTTCCCGAGCATCGGTAGCGTCGTCAGCCACCAACTCGGCGTGCGCAATAACCTGCCGCCATACGTCGCCATTCCGACCATGCCGAACACCTACGCGGGCAGCGGATACCTCAGCAGCGCCTACGCCCCGTTCAGCCTCGGCAGTGACCCGGCTGCCGGCGGCTTCAAAGTCCAAGACCTCAGCCTGCCGGGCGGCGTCACCCCGGATCGCTTCACGAGCCGCCGGCAACTGCTCGACACCGTGAACGACCACTTCAAAGCCAAGGAAAAGTCGGACAACCTCGACGCCATGGACACGTTCTACCAGCGCGCCTACGGCCTGATTTCTAGCGAAAAGGCCCGCGACGCGTTCGACATCAATAAGGAAGACGCCAAGCTCCGCGACGTCTATGGCCGCAACTCGGCCGGTCAGCGCATGCTCATGGCCCGACGATTGGTGGAAGCTGGTGTCCGCCTCGTCACGCTGACCTACGGCGGCTGGGACTTCCACAACGGCATCACGGCCAACACGCGCTCGCAACTGCCGGCGTTCGACCAAGCCTACGCCGCGCTCATCAACGACCTGAGTCAGCGCGGGATGCTCGACAAGACCCTCGTGATGATCTCGTCCGAATTCGGGCGGACGCCGAAGATCAACGGCACCGCGGGCCGGGACCACTGGCCCAAGGTGTTCAGCGTGGTGCTCGCCGGCGGCGGCATCAAGAAGGGCAGCGTCTACGGCAAGTCGGACGCGACCGCCAGCGAACCGGAAGAGGACGCCCTCACAGTCGAGGACATGGCCCATACGGTCTACGACTGTTTGGGCATCGACGCGACGAAAAAGCTGATGTCCCCCGGCGACCGGCCGATCGACATCGTCCGCGAAGGCCACGTCCGCAAGGAATTGCTGGCGTGATTTTCAGAGAAGATTTTTCACCACAGAGTCGCAGAGAACACAGAGGTAAGAAACGGAACGAATCATTTGATCTCGATCTGCTTCTTCTCTGTGCTCGCTGTGACTCTGTGGTGAATGGTTTTAATTATCCGAGGCTTCGCACCATGATTCGCGTCTTCGCCGCTCTCGTCGCATTGATTCTCGGCGGTTCGATAGCCTCCGCCGCGTCGCCGTCGCTCGGGGGGATTTCCCCGCTCGGCGGACAGCGTGGCACCGAGACCGTCGTGACCTTCGGCGGAGCGCGCTTGGCCGACGCCCAAGAAGTTTTGATCTACTACCCCGGCGTCGCCGTCAAGAAGTTGGAAGTCGTCAACGACGCCCAAGTCAAGGTGACGCTGACCATCGCCCCGGATTGCCGGCTCGGCGAGCACCTCTTCCGCATCCGCACCGCCTCGGGCATCAGCGACGCCCGCACGTTCTGGATCGGGGCATTGCCGAGCGCCGATGAAAAAGAACCGAACAGCGAATTCGAACAGGGACAGCCCGTCCCCTTCAACAGCACCGTCCACGGCAGCGTCGGCGGCGAAGACGTCGATTACTTCGTGGTCGAAGTGAAGAAGGGCCAGCGGATCTCCGCCGAAATCGAGGGGATGCGCCTCGCGGTCGGCATGTGGGATCCGTACATCGCCATCCTCAACGACAAGCGCTTCGAAGTGGTCGCCAGCGACGACACCGCCCTCGGCGGCCAAGATGGGCGCTGCTCGATGATCGCCCCGGCCGACGGCAAGTACACCGTCATGGTCCGCGAAGCGGCCTACGGCGGCGGCAGCTCGTACCGGCTGCACATCGGCAATTTCCCGCTGCCCACCGCGGTGATCCCCGCCGGCGGCAAGCCGGGCGAAGAGATCGAATTCCGCTTCTTGGGAGACCCCTCGGGCGAAATCAAACAGAAGATCAAGCTCCCCGCCGTGGCCGACGCCAACTTCCGACTGCACTGCCAGACGGCCGACGGCATCAGCCCGACCGGGTTCAAGGCCCGCATCGTCGATGTGCCGAACGCGGTTGAAGTCGCCAACGCAAACACCCCTGCGACCGCGCTCGTGGGCACCGCACCGGGCGCCTTCAACGGCACGGTTTCGACCGCGAACGAAATCGATTACTTCAAATTCGCCGGGAAGAAGGGGCAGGTGTTCGACATCCACTGCTATGGACGGCGGCTCGGTTCGCCGCTCGACCCGGTCATGCACTTGAACCTGTGGACGGCCAACGCGCCGGGCGCTTACCTCGTCGGCAACGACGACAGCGCCGGGCCGGACAGTTTTTTCCGCGTCACCCTCCCGCAGGATGGCGAATACGTGCTCTCGCTGCACGACCATTTGAAGAAGGGCGGCCCCGATTACTTTTACCGCATCGAGATCACGTCCGTTGTTCCGACGACTTCGACGAGCATTCCGAAGGTGGATGGCAACAACGTGTCGAACCAAGATCGCCAGACGATTTCAATTCCCAAGGGGGGCCGCGTCGCCACCTTGGTGAATGTGCAACGGGCCGAGTGGGGCGGTCCGGCGACGCTCGCGTTTCCCGGCATTCCCGTTGGAGCGACGGCCGCCGCCGATGCGGTCGACCCCGGTTTGGGCGCCGTGCCGGTTGTCTTCGAAGCCAAAGCCGACGCTCCGAACGCGGGGGCGCTGCTCGACTTCCAAGTAAATCCGACCGATCCGAACGTCAAAGCGATGTCGGGCGTCAATCTCGACGTCAACTACAACATCGGAATCAACAATACGCCGTTCCACCGACACTATACGAACCGGATCGCGGTCGCGGTGACCGAGGCCGCGCCGTACTCCATCGACGTGATCGAACCGAAAGCCGCCGTGCCGCAGAACGGTAGCATCAACTTGAAGATCGTGGCCAAGCGGGCCGTGGGATTCGCCGGGCCAATCACGGTGTATCCGCTGTTCACCCCGTCGGGCATGGGCATCGCCGGTTCGGCGGTGATCCCCGCCGGCGCGTCGGAAACGACGCTGTTCGTCAATGCGGCGCCGAACGCCGGCGTGCGGAAGTGGAAGACGGCTGTGATCGCCATCGCCGACGCGGGCAAAGGTCCGGTCTGGACGAGTTCGCAGTTGTTCACGCTGGAAGTCGGCCCGCCGTTGATCGTGTACGCCCAAGAGCGCGCCGCCGTCGAACAGGGCCAACCGACGACGGTCTTCGGCAAAGTGACCGTGAATACACCTTTCGTGGGCGAGGGCGTCGTCAAGCTCATCGGTCTGCCGGTGAAGGCCGCGGCGCCGGACCTCAAGCTGACCAAGGACAGCAAAGACGCCACCTTCGCGGTGACGACCGACAAGACGACCCCGGCCGGAAAGCACGGCATCTTCGTCCAGTTCATCGTGTCGATCAACGGCGAGGTGGTGGCCCAGTCCGTCGGCGGCGGGGAGTTGCGCGTGGACGTGCCGCTGCCGCCGAAGGTGGTCGCGGTCGCGGTCGCCCCGCCGATGGCGGTGAAGCCGGTGGCACCTGCGGCCCCGGCGCCCGTGGCCGCGAAGCGCCTGACGCGCTTGGAGCAACTGCGGCTGGAGCAGGAAGAGCGCGAGAAGGCCGCGAAGGCCGGGACGCCAGTGCTTCCGAAGAAATGAGGGACGTGATCGAACGAATCGTGACCACTGGAGAAGATCATGACCGCCGCACTCGAAAAAGTCGTCCCGATGCTCGCGGAACTGTCTGCGGAAGACCGCGACGAACTGAGGGTAATGCTGGATCGCTTCGATGGGGAAGCGGAGCTTTCGCAAGAGGAGTGGGAAGAAGCTTGGGGTGCCGAGTGCGAGCGCCGTTTGGCCGACTTCGATGCGGGCCGCACGCAGGCCACCACGTGGGAGGCGATCCAAGCCGGCTGGAAAGAGCGCCGGGCATGAAGGCTTTGATTTTCCTGCCGGAAGCCCAGTGGGAACTGGACGATGCCGAGTGGTTCTCGGACGATGCGGTTCGCTTCGGAGCCGAAGTGAACTCGGCGCTGGCGGACATCGTCGGCGGACGAGTGCGGCCGGCGAAAATCGGCAGGGGTTCCGTGCGGCGGTGGATATTGCCACGCTTGCCGTACTCGATCATTTACGACGATCGCCCGAGTGGCTTGGTCGTGGTGGCCTTCGCGCACCACAAACAGCGGCCGGGCTACTGGCGGAAGCGGTTGAAGGCAGAATGACAATCGCCGATCGCAGGAGTAATGTCCATGACCAAAGCCGTCGAACAACTGAAGCCAACATTGGCCGCGCTCACGGACGACGAGCGGCTCTCGCTCGCCGATTGGATCTACGAGAATACGAAAGGGCAACCCAATCCGGAATTCATCGGAGAATTGGAACGCCGGCGCATCGCCTTCGAGAACGGTTCCAGTCCGTCCCGGCCCGCC
>JAYTBD010000127.1:0-2195 GCA_043737155.1 Fimbriiglobus sp.
CGTTTTTTCGTGGGTTCGAATCGAGTGGAGAAGAGGGGACTTGAACCCCTGACCTCTTGAATGCCATTCAAGCGCTCTACCAGCTGAGCTACATCCCCGCGTTTCAGTAAATTAGTGCCCGCCCCGCCGAGTGTCAACCCGTTCTGGATGTTCCGTGCGGATCCACGCCAAACACTACGCCACCGGGCAGGCGTTCGCCCTGCGCTTCGACGGCGGTCGGATCGTCGAGCTCTCGGAATTGACCGAGCCCACTCCCCTTTGGTTCGCGCCGGCTTTCTTCGATCCGCAAATCAACGGCTGCCTCGGCCAGAGTTTCAGTTCACCGGCCACGACCCCGGACGGTTTCGCGACGATCAACACCGAGTGTCGTCGCCACGGCATCGGTCAGTTTCTGCCCACGGTCATCACCGGTTCGCACGAAACGATGCTGGCTTGTTTCAAGAACTTGGCGGAGTCGCGGTCGCCGATTTGGCTTGGCTACCACATGGAAGGGCCATATCTCTCCGGATTGCCCGGCGCGCGCGGCGCCCACCCGGCCGAGTGCGTCCGCGATCCCGATTGGGATGAGTACCGCAGATTCCAAGACGCGGCCGACGGACGCATCCGCATGGTGACACTCGCGCCGGAACGCGCGGGTGCCGTGGAGTTCATCGCGAAACTCGCGGCGAATGGCATCGTGGTCGCCTTGGGACATACGAGCGCCACCTCGGAGCAGATCGCCGCAGCCGTGGATGCCGGGGCGCGCACGAGCACCCACCTCGGCAACGGTTGTCCCGCCGTCCTTCCGCGCCATCCGAACGTCATCTGGGATCAGCTCGCCGACGATCGCCTCTGGGCCAGCGTCATCGCCGATGGCCATCATCTGCCCGCATCCGTGTTGAAAACGATCCTCCGCGCCAAGACGCTGGACCGCGTATTGTTGACGTGCGATGTCGGCCCGTTGGCCGGGATGCCGCCCGGGAAGTACCGCGATTGGGGCAACGACCTCGAAGTGACGCCGGACGGCAAAATCATCGTCGCGGGAACGCCGTTCCTCGCCGGGTCGGGCCATTTCACCGATACCTGCGTGAACACGTTGCTGGCGATGGGCCTCGCTTTGAAGGACGCCATCGACTTGGCGAGCGTGCGTCCCCGGCAGTTGTTCGATCTGCCCGTGCCGAAAGCAGAGGTCGGCGATGCTGGGCCGTGGATGGTGTTCGAGAGGGAGGCGGGAGGGGATTTTAAGGTATTGCAGGTAATGGGTTGAGCTCGGGCGTGACGCGGTGAACCGAATCGAAAACTCCGGCCGCTCACGCGGGCCGGCTCGCTCCGGAATAGATTGGGATTGTCGATGTTGACTCGAGACCACAGATGCTCCACCTGACCGACCTGCGGGAAATCCTGCGCTACGTGCCGCGATTCCGCGACCGCGTGTTCGTCATCGCCATCGACGGGGCCATCGTCGAGGACGACAACTTTCCCAATCTGCTGCTCGACATCGCCCTGTTGCGCAGCCTGAGCATTCGTGTGGCGCTCGTCCACGGGGCCGCGCAGCAAGTCGAACGTTTCGCCAAAATTTCCGGGGTGAACCCGTCCGACCTCGACGGCACCGGTATCACCGATGCGGCGACTTTGCAAGTGGCGATCACCGCGGCCAACCGCGTCACGCACGAAATCCTCGAAGGGTTGAGCGCCAACGACCTCCGCGGCGCCTGCCCGAACGCGCTCGTCGCCCACCCGGCCGGGATCATCGGCGGCATTGACAAATTGTTCACGGGGCGCATCGAACGGGTCGATACGGCGCTGCTGAACTCCCTGCTCGAACACGACATCATCCCGGTCATCCCGCCCATCGGCTGCGACGGCGTCGGTCGGTCGTACCGGCTCAACTCCGATGCGGTCGCGGTCGAAATCGCCAAAACCCTGCGCGCCGTGAAGCTCGTCTACCTCAGCACCGAGGGGGGCGTGCAGGGGGCCAAAGGAATTCTCCGCCAGATGACGGTGGAAGAAGCGGACGCATTCTTGAAGAAAACCAAAGGGGAATTGCATCCCGGGGCATTGACGAAGTTGGCCCACGCGGTCCGCGCCGGCAAAGACGGGGTCGAACGGATCCACATCATCGACGGCCGCGAGCAAGAGGGCCTGTTGGGCGAAGTCTTTTCAAACGAGGGCATCGGCACGCTGATCTACACCAACGAATACCAAGCGATCCGCAC
>JAYTBD010000128.1:0-2191 GCA_043737155.1 Fimbriiglobus sp.
TTGTTCTTCACCGACAAATCCTTCTCGGCGGGGATCGTCGATTCCACCTTGGCCTTGGTCTCGACCTTCGCAATCGGCTTGGGGGCGGGCACCGGCAGGAACGGCTTGTGGGCGCCGTTGGTGCTCGGCTTCGACGCCATTACGGTCGGCTTGGCGAGCGGGGCGCTCGCCTTCGGCGCGACCACACTCGGCTTCGGCGGCGCGACCGCGCTCGCCTTCGGCGCGACCGCGGACGGCTTCGACGCGGGGGGAGTCGGCTTGGCGGCGACGGGGGCGATGGGCTTCGGGACCGGCTTGGGCACGGGGACTTTCGCGGTTGCGGGTGCGGACTTCGGAGCCGGGGCTTTCGCCCGGGCGGGAGCGGACTTGGACGGGGATGGCTTGGCGGGCGTCTTGCGCGAGACGGTCGGTGCTCGCGTCGGGGCGGGCTTGGCCGCGGGCTTCGGCTTGGCGGGGGTACGGGCCTTGGCCGGTTTCGCGGGCATTTTCGTCGGCATCGGAGAAAACTCCCCCCCGCGGTCGGCCCGTCGGGCGCAGGCGGAGGACGGCGGGCTACGGACGGAAGCATCGTGCTGTGGAGGAAGTGGGATCCATCCCGAATGGTCGAAAGCGGGCCGACGCGGGGAGTGCAACTCGAAAATCGCAACTTTCCCCAAGTCTGTACGTAGTCTAAAGAAATGCCGGGTGCGGTGTCAACGCGACTTGGGCAACCGGCGGGGGGTTTGCCGATATTTTCGCGCCCGGGGTCGGATTGCGCCGCATTCAGCAAAGAAATCGACTTTCGCCCGAGGACCGTGCATTTCAAGCGTATTCGTCGGCCTTGTGAAAATATTCACGAATACCCTGTTGCCACCTCTTGCGCCGTTTCCACAATGATCATCACACCACAATTGTACGCGGACCGGTGGTCATCGGGCCTTCGGGAGGCGAAAAATGCCGCCGGAACCGCCCCGGAAACAAACCCGTCCCGTGGTCGCGATGGCCGGGATCGGCAGCGAGATGGTCGGGTTCACGCTCGCGGGCGTGTTCATCGACTGGCTGGCCGGGACGCTGCCGGTGTTCACGGTGCTTCTCACGGTCACCGGGTTGGCCGTCGCGATGTGGCACCTGATGATTTGGGCCAAACGGCGGAGTGCATCGTGACCCCGCTCGATTGGCACCTGTCCGGCGCGGCGATCGGCGGACTGCTCTGCGGGATTTCGGGCCTGTTGAGTTTTTGGCTCGCTTTGAAATTGCTGAAACGCGGCCCCGTCGGGCCATTGCTGGCGATGGTACTAGGGCTGGCGCTGCGGTCGATCATGGGCCTCGGCGGTGCGGCCATCGGATTCACGCTCTTGAATGGGTGGAATGCCGAAGAAGGTGAAAAGATCGCGTTCTGGATGTGGGTACTCGCGGCGTACATTGTCAGCTTGGTAATCGAATCGGTGTTGCTCGTGCGGCGCTTGCCGCGTTCGAAGCCGGCGGTCGAAACCGGGAAAGGGTGACGAATGCTCTCGATTTTCGCATCGGCCGCCGCACCCGCGGGCGCCGACGGCAAGAAGCCGATCGAACCGTTCTCGCACGTCGTCGACGACAAAGAGATCCACATATTCGAGTCGACTCACTTCGGGATCCACCTGCCCGGCGATATCGGGGCCTTCTTCCAGATCACCAAGTTCCCGATCTTCCTGCTGCTGGCCGCGCTGATCGTCGGCGCGCTGGTGATGTGGGTGGCGAACAAGATCAAATCCGGCGAGCCGCCCAAAGGGAAGCTCTGGAACGCCGTCGAATCGCTGCTGTTCTTCGTCCGCGATAAGATCGCCCGGCCCGGCATCGGCGTCCACGACGGCGATAAATACCTGCCGTTCCTCAGCACGCTGTTCCTGTTTATTTTCATCTGCAACCTATTCGGGATGATCCCGTTCTTGCCGTCGCCCACCGCCCACATCTATGTGACCGGGGCACTGGCGCTGATCGTCTTCGCTGTGACCCACGTCTCGGGCATCCGGGAGAATGGCGTCGGCGGATATTTGAAGACCTTCATCCCGCACATCCACCTCGAAGGTGGGACCGGGATGAAGATCTTCGGGTTAGTGCTGCAGTTCTCGATGGCCATCCTCGAATACATGACGGCGTTCATCCGCGTCTTCGTTCTGGCCGTGCGGTTGTTCGCCAATATGCTGGCCGGGCACACCGTGCTGTTCATGGTCCT
>JAYTBD010000129.1:0-5502 GCA_043737155.1 Fimbriiglobus sp.
TTCTTCGGCGAGCTGACCCCGCAACCCCGTGCGCCCGCTTCCTTCGAGGGGCCGCTGCTGCCGCAGTACCAGTTCAACACGCTGACGATCCCCGATTCGACCAAGGTCGTCTCGGCGAAGTTCATGGACGGCACGGAGCCGAGGTGGAACGAGCGCCGCACGCCGCGGGTCGAACTCGCCGATTGGATCACCGATGAAAAGAACCCGTACTTCGCCCGCAACATCGCCAACCGCCTCTGGCACCAGTTCTTCGGCATCGGGCTGATCGACCCCGTCGACGAACCCGGCGAAGGCAACCCCGCGAGCCACCCGGAGTTGCTCTCGGAATTGGCGAAGGCGATCATCGATGCGGAGTACGACTTGCGCATCGTGATCCGCGGCCTCGCCGCGAGCCGGGCGTACAACCTCGGCAGCAAACAGAGCCATCCGAGCCAAAGCGACCCGCGCCGCTTCGCCCGCATGAACTTGAAGGGCCTGACGGGGCACCAGATCTACGACAGCTTCGCCACCGCCACCGGCATCAAGCAGGGCCTCCCGCGGAACCAGGATTATTACGACCAAGGCCAGATGGGCCGCATCGGCTTCCGCAACCTGTACCCGAGTCCCGCCCGGCCGACCGAGACGCAGACGTCGATCTTGCAAGCCCTGATGATGATGAACAGCAAGCTCATCGCCGACCAGACGAGCCTCGACAAGAGCGAGATCCTCGCGGCCATCGCCGACGCGCCATTTTTGGATACGGACAAGAAAGTGGAAGCGATCTTTTTCGCCGCGCTGACGCGCCAGCCGACCGTTGACGAGCGCGAGAAATTCACCAGCTACGTCGACCGCGGCGGTCCGTCCGGGGACAAAGGCAAGGCGCTCGGGGATGTGTTCTGGGTGCTGCTGAATACGACGGAGTTTTTGTTCAATCATTAGTAGGTCACGCTCCGCGTAACGCCGGGATGAATGGAGCGTATCGATTTTTCAATGTGGCGTCACGCGGAGCGTGACCTACGAAAATGCACAGACGGGATTCGCAGGTCACGCTCCGCGTGACACGGGAATGTAGTGTCCATTGTTGTTGACGCGACAGTTCCAACCGATGTGGCTCAAATGCCCAATTTCCACCGATGGAGAATCGCGGGTGCGAGTTACTTCTTCACTTTGGTCACGGCGGATCGGCGCCCGTTGTTTTGGAACGAAGTTGCGAGAGCCGAGCTGAGTAAAGCGCTGCGCGAATGTCGGAGTAAATGGGATTTCGGATTGGACGCCATTGTTTTGCTACCCGATCACTTGCACGTGCTCATCACCTTGCCTCCCGGAGATGATGAGTACCCCAAGCGATTGGGTTGGATCAAGAAAGAATTCACGAAGGGATGGCTTGGCGCCGGAGGAACAGAAGTGCCGGTCACGCCTTCTCAAAATCGTCTGAGGCGTCGCGGTATTTGGCAAACTAGATTTTGGGAACATACCATCCGCGACGATGGGGACTTCGAGGCACATGTGGACTACATCCACTATAATCCGGTCAAGCACGGATATGTATTAGCACCGGCCGATTGGAAATGGTCTTCGTTTCATAAATGGGTTGATAAAGGGGCTTACACCCTCGATTGGGGCACCGGGACAGTTACCTCGCCCTCGCACATGGCGTCGCGGGATTTCGGCGAATGATTTGCGTCGAGTTCAATATCCGGATTGGCATCTTTCTCGAAGCTCGTCACGCAGAGCGTGACCTACAAAATGCGAATGGTCCCGTAGGTCACGCTCTGCGTGACACCGGAAGAATTGAGCTTAAGGATTTTGCGAAGTAACGTCACGCAGAGCGTGACCTACAAACTTGTTCCCCCTCGGAGTTTACCATGACTTCCACCCGTCGCCACTTTCTCCAAGCCGGGGCCGTCGGTTTGGGCTGCGCCACCTCCGGTTGGTTCAACAAACTCGCCGCGGCGGGGGAAGCCGCGCCGGAGCGCAAGAAGTCGTGCATCCTCCTCTGGATGAACGGCGGGCCGAGCACTATCGACCTGTGGGATCTCAAACCCGACCACGAGAACGGCGGGCCGTATAAACCGATCAAGACCGACGTCCCCGGGTTGATGTTCGGACCGCATCTGCCCGGGGTCGCCAAGTTCGGCAGCAAGATGGCCGTGCTGCGCGGCATGTCCACCAAGGAAGGCGATCACAGCCGGGCGACCTACCTCATGCGGACGGGGAACCTCCCACTCGGCGCCATCCAATTCCCCGGCATCGGCGGGCTCGTGTCGAAAGAGATCGGCGATCCGAAGAACGAACTCCCCAACTGCATCAGCATCGCCCCGCAGCGCTTCTTCAACGTGGACGCGTTCGGCGCCGGCTTCCTCGGGCCGCAGTACGCCCCGCTCATCGTCGCCGACAACGTCTTCCAACAACCGGGTCAGATGATCAACGTCGATGCCTCTCTGAAGGTGCAGAACCTCGCCCGCCCCGGCGAAGTCGGCAAATCCCAATCGGACGCCCGTCTCGAAATGCTGAAGCAGATGCAGGAAGACTTCGGAACCGCCCGGCCGAGCGCGATCACGGGGAGTCACCAATCGGCCTACGACCGCGCCACCCGGCTCATGCAATCGGACGCCGGCAAAGTCTTCGACCTGTCGCAAGAGTCGGACAAAGTCCGCGACCGCTACGGTCGAAACCTCTTCGGCCAAGGGTGTCTGCTCGCCCGCAGACTCGTCGAAAAGGGCGTTCCGTTCGTCGAGGTGAACCTCGGCAACTGGGACACCCACGGCGACAACTTCACCGCCGTGAAGAACCTTTGCGGCTCGCTCGACGCGGGTTGGGCCGCGCTGATGGGCGACCTCAAAGAGCGAGGGCTGCTCGAGAGTACGCTCATCGTTTGGATGGGCGAATTCGGCCGTACGCCCAAAATCAACCCGCAGAAGGGGCGCGACCATTACCCGAACGCGTGGGCCACGGTCCTCGCCGGCGGCGGTATCAAGGGCGGACAGGCCATCGGCAAAACGAGTGCGGATGGCACCACGGTCGAAGATCGCGTGACGACGACCGTCGATCTGCTCGCCACGGCTTGCCTCGCCCTCGGCATCGATCCGAAGAAGTCGAACATGTCGAACGTCGGCCGGCCGATCGCCATCGTCGATAAGTCGGCCGACCCGGTGAAGGAGATCCTCGCGTGAAGATGCTCCCCCTCCTGCTGTTGCTCGCGGCGGTCCCGGCCATCTCCGCCGAACCCCCGAAGATCAAGGCGGAACTCGTCGCCGGTTCGGGTTTGGTCAAGGCCGAGCGCGCCCCGTTCGGGAAGCGGGCCGACGCGCTCGTGCCGAACCTGCAAGGCTTCGGCGACATCGTCCTCGCCAAGCGGCCCGATCCGTTCGTGCGGATGGCGCCGGACGCCACGACCGATCGATTCGAGATCGTCTTCTTCGCGCGCACCCGGCCCGTCCGCATCCGCATCGCGGCGCGGCACGGCGGCAAGCCGGTGTTGGCCAAGTGGGAAGAAACGCTGCTGACCTTGTACAAGGCGTTCGACCGCGACGGCGACGGCCGGTTGAAACAGAATGAAGTGGAACTGATTTTCTCCAAGGGCGAAGTGAAGTCGATGCTCTCGGGCGTCGTCGGCTACCGCGGCCAAAGCGGTGGCGCCCTGCCGACGCTCGAAGCGCTCGATCGAGACGGTGACGCTTCGGTGTCGTTCGACGAGTTCGCCCACTACTACGACGATCTCACCGCCGAGTTGGTGCGATCCCGCGAGGCGCCCTACTACGCGACCCCGGATGCGCTGACGCCCGAACTCTTCTCCCGCCTCGACGCCAACGACGACAAGCGACTCTCGGAAGAGGAATTGAAAGCCGCCGAAAAACTGCTCATCGCATTGGACGGCGACGAGGACGAATGCGTCTCCGCGTTCGAGATCACGTCGAATCCCGTGAAGAACAAGATCCCCGTGCTCGGCGCGGGCCCCGGCATGGGCATGATGGAGCGACCGAACGGACGGACGCCGACCGGCCCCACGGACATCCTCAGTTTCGCCGGGCCGCTGCCCGGTTCGCTCGTTCAAACTCTGTTGAAGCGGTACGACAAAGACGGCGACTACGAACTCGGCCGCGCCGAGATCGCCTTCCCGAAGGACGACTTCGACAAGCTCGATACCAACGCGGACGAGCAGCTCGAAGCCAAGGAACTCGACGCGTGGCGCACCGGCCCGGCCGACTTCGCCGTGGAACTGGACGCCGGCGCCAAGACCGAAAACTGCACGGCCAAGCTCGTGCCGATGGGCAAGGGTAACCTCCACGGGATCGAGTTCATCAAACAGACGACCCCGGATCGCATCGTCATCCGCGTCGGCGGGCAGACCCTCGACATCGGCGCCGGTCCGTCGTCGGTCCGACCCGGCGGGCAGGGCAACCCGTACGCCTACCTATTCCCGGTGGGCAAAGAATTCCTCCGGGAGAAAGAACTCGTCGGGCCGCAATTCCAATTGCTGCGCGTGCTGTTCGAACCGGCCGATTGGGACGGCGACGGCAAGCTCACCCGCGCCGAGTTCGACCGCTACTTCCGCTTGCAGAACGCGGTCATCGGCCAAGCGCTCGGGCTGATGCACCAGACGCGGACGCCGAATCTGTTCGCCCTGCTCGATTCCAACAACGACGGCAAATTGAGCGTGAAGGAACTCCGGACCTCATACGAGCGGCTCATCCCGATGGAACCGACCGGCGGCCGCATGGTCACGCGCGCCATCCTGCAACCCTCGGCCGTGGTGCGGTTGGGCCACGCCGTCTACGGCAACGCCGACCCGAATCTGCAACCGGCGCAGAACGCGAACAATCCCGGCTACGGTTCGCAGCCCGCGGCACCGGAACAGGGGCCGATTTGGTTCCGCAAGCTGGACCGCAACGCCGACGGCGACGTTTCCCGGACCGAGTTCATCGGCCCGAAGGATTCGTTCGACGCCATCGATGCGAACAGAGACGGACTGGTGACGCTGGAAGAAGCGGAGGCCTTCGACAAGCGGACGCGGAAGTGACCTAGTAGACCGTCCATTGCCAAATCTCATCTCGCAGGGTGGGGGTAGAGTCGACGGAGTCCCACCCGGGCATCGGGCATCGGGCATCGGGCGTCGCGAACCGCCCCTGCGCTCCCGCTTTCGCCGCGCCGCGTTTCGTCTCCCGCGCCGCGATCGCTTCGGCCATCTACTCGGCGTCCTCGAAGCGCCGGCCGATGCACTGCCGCGTCGGCACGCCCAGTCCCGTCTCCGTCGCGTTCGGCCAACTCCCGTTCCGCGGGGTAAGGACCAACCGCAACCGCCGGGCCAACCGGTGGCGGTCGATGCGGGTGCGGCTCGCGCGCTCACCCGCCGCCGGCCGGCCGGCGGGTCGAAGAAGCGGGAGATCGCGCGGACGCCCTTCCGTCCGCGGTGGCGGCCGTCGGCAACGCCGGCTCTGCGTCGGCGCGGATCTCTTCGGACGCCCCGTCCATCCGCGCGACGACCCGCGCCCGATCCCGTTCCGGGATGCAGAACCGCCGGCC
>JAYTBD010000130.1:0-2180 GCA_043737155.1 Fimbriiglobus sp.
TTCAACAGCTTCTGGACATCGTCGAAGTGCAGGCCAGTCGTCGGTTCGTCGAGCAGGTAGAGCGTCTTGCCGGTGCTCGGCCGGGCCAGCTCCGCGGCGAGTTTGACGCGCTGGGCTTCGCCGCCGCTCATGGTCGGCGCCGGTTGCCCGAGTTGCATATAGCCGAGGCCAACGTCGGAGAGCGTTTGCAAGATCACGCGGATCTTCGGGATGTTGTGGAAGAGTTCCAAGGCGTCGTCGATCGGGTGATTCAACACATCGCTGATGCTCTTGCCGCGGTACTGCACGGCCAATGTCTCCGGGTTGTAGCGCGTCCCGTGGCAGGTGTCGCACTCGACCCACACGTCCGGGAGGAAGTGCATTTCGATCTTCTTCTGGCCGTTGCCCTCGCACGCTTCGCAGCGTCCGCCCTTTTGATTGAAGCTGAAGCGCCGCGGCGGATAGCCGCGCACCTTCGACTCCGGCATCCGGCTGAATAGCTCGCGGATCAAGTCGAAGACGCCGGTGTAGGTGGCGGGGTTGCTGCTCGGCGAATTGCCGAGGGGATCTTGATCGACGCGGATGATCTTGTCGATGTGCTCGAGTCCGAGGATGTCGTCGTGGGCGGCGCCGGTGGTGCGGGCGCGGTTCAACCGCCGGGCGAGCGTGTTGTAGAGCACCTCGTTGACGAGTGAGCTTTTCCCCGAGCCGCTGACGCCGGTCACGGCGACGAACGCGCCGAGCGGGATGTGGACATCGACGTTGCGGAGGTTGTGTTGCCGGGCGCCGAGGACGCTGATGAAGCTCTTGTGCGGGAATGCGAACGCGGTGCGGAGATCTTCGACCGATGCATCGGCGAATCGTTCGACAGCAGTTCCATTCCGCCGGATCCGCCGATTCGTCGGCACCGGAATCGCGAGCTTGCCGGCGAGATACTGCCCCGTCAGCGACGCCTTGGATTTCAGCACTTTGCCCGGCGTTCCCTCGGCCGTGATCTCCCCGCCGTGCCGGCCGGCGCCGGGGCCGAAGTCGAAGAGGTAATCGGCCGAGGCGATGACTTCGCGGTCGTGCTCGACGAGCAGGAGCGTGTTGCCGAGGTCGCGGAGGTGGTACAGCGCTTTGAGCAGCCGGGCGTTGTCGCGCGGGTGCAGGCCGATGGTCGGTTCGTCGAGGACGTACAGCACCCCCGTGAGACCGCTGCCGATCTGCGACGCGAGCCGGATGCGCTGGGCTTCCCCGCCGGAAAGTGTGGGGCCGGGCCGGTCGAGCGACAGGTATTCGAGGCCGACATCGACGAGGAAGCGGACGCGGTTGACGATCTCGCGCAGCACTTCGCCGATCATTTTTTGATCGGGCTCGGACAGCGTCACCGCTTCGAATTGTTCCAGCATCACGCCGATGGGATGGGCGCAGACTTCGCGCAGAGTCCGATCCCGGTAGCGCGTCGCGGAAGCATCGGGTCGCAAACGACCACCGTGGCACGCGGCGCAGGGGACTTCGTCGACGATGTGATCGAGCCGGGCGCGGTATTGAAAACTGACGCGCGACGCTTCGTCGATGGCGGGGAAGAGGCCCTTGTATTGAAAGTGCATCGAGTGCGGAGTGCGGAGTGCGGAGTGCGGAGTCGAAGAATCGACAGCCTTCTTGCTTTTCGTCTTGGGTTTCGATTCCGCATTCCGCACTCCGAACTCCGCACTCTGAGGCGTTAACCAAGCCTCGCCCGTCCCTTGCAAAATGGCCCGCTGGTGGACGGGTTCGAGTTCGTCGTAGGGCGTGTCGAGATTGAAGCCCGCGTGATGGGCGATGCCGGCGGCGAACGGTAGCCACGGACTGCCGTTGCCGACGCTCGGCCACGCGGCGATGGCCCCTTGGCGGATGCTCAGCTTCGGATTGCCGATGAGGAGGTTCACATTGGCGCCACGCTGGACTCCGAGGCCTTCGCAGGTCGGGCACCAACCGAGCGGGCTGTTGAAGCTGTAGTTGTTCGGCGACAGTTGCTCGTAGCTGCGACCGCACTGGTCGCAGGCGAGGTGCTGTGAGAAGCGCTCGACTTTCCAGAGAGTTTCGTCGCGGTCGAGATCGACGTAGGCGAGGTGCATCACACCGAGGCCCAAGCTCAGGGCCTGTTCCACGGCGTCGGCGATGCGCGTGCGCGTGCCGGGACGGACTACGTTGCGATCGACCACGACTTCGATCTTGTG
>JAYTBD010000131.1:0-5478 GCA_043737155.1 Fimbriiglobus sp.
CGAAGCCGGACTTCGGAAGTCGGGATCGACCCGTTCAATACGCCCGCGCGAACACCACCATTCGTGCCGAAGGTTTGCCCGTGAACAAGCACGTCCCCGCGTCCATCGGGCCGTCGAACGGCAAGAGGCGGATCGTCGCTTTGTACGTCTTCTGCACCAAATCTTCCGTCTCGCGGGTGCCGTCCCAGTGGGCGAACACGAACTTGAGCTTGTTCAAATCCGTCTCTTCGTCGTCCTTGTCGCCGCCCTTCACGGGGAAGAGCGCGGCGAATTCTTCGAGCGTGTTCGCCGTCACGGTGCGGGCATCGCGGTACTTCTTGGCCCGCTCGAATAGAACCCGCTGCATATCTTTGAGCGCACCGACGATCAGCCCCGCGGCGGTCGCGAGGGGTTCCTCGCTTTTCTTTTGGTGATTTTGCTCGGGTTCCAACTCCACCCGGTACAGAAAATCGCGGCGGGCGATCATGCAGGTCGGAACTTCTTTCTCCATATCGCGCGGGCCGACTTCGACGCGGATTGGCACACCCCGCACTTCGTGCTTCGCGAAACGGTATCCGGGCGACGCCTTTAAATCGTTGTCGATCTGCACGCCGATCGGCTCGTAACCGAAGAACTCTTCGCGCGGCAGCGCGCGCAATTCTGCGGCGAGTTTCTGCGCTGCAGCGAGCGCGGGCGCCCGGTCGGCTTCGGTCTTGCCGAGCGGACAGATCGCCACGTGCGTCGCGGCCAACCTGGGCGGCACCACCAAACCGGCGTCGTCGGAGTGCGCCATAATGAGGCCGCCGATGAGCCGGGTGCTCGCGCCCCAACTCGTGGCCCAAGCGTACTCTTTCTTGTTGTCCGCCGTCGTGAACATCACGTCGAACGCCTTGGCGAAGTTCTGACCGAGGAAGTGCGACGTGCCCGCTTGCAAGGCTTTGCCGTCTTGCATCATCGCTTCGATGCAGAGCGTGTAGATCGCGCCGGGGAACTTCTGTCCGTCGGTCTTCGGCCCCACCAGCACCGGGACCGCCATGAATTCCTCGGCGAACTTGGCGTACACCTTCACCATCTGCAGCGTCTCGGCTTCGGCCTCGGCGGCCGTGGCGTGCGCGGTGTGCCCCTCCTGCCAGAGGAACTCGGCGGTGCGCAAAAATAGCCGCGTACGCATCTCCCAACGGACCACGTTGGCCCACTGGTTGATGAGCAACGGCAGATCGCGGTAACTTTGAATCCAGCTCTTGTACGTCCGCCAGATGATCGTCTCCGAGGTCGGCCGCACGATCAGCGGCTCTTCGAGTTCCGCCGTCGGATCCACCTTCAGCGGTTGGCCCTTCTCCGCCTTCAGCCGGTAGTGGGTGACGACCGCGCACTCCTTGGCGAAGCCCTCGGCCATCTCCTCTTCCTTTGCGAGGTAGCTCATCGGGATGAACAGCGGGAAGTACGCGTTGACGTGCCCGGTCTCTTTGAACATGCGGTCGAGGCCGCGCTGCATGTTCTCCCAGATGGCGTAGCCGTTGGGCTTGATGACCATGCACCCGCGCACGTCGGAATTGTCCGCGAGGCCCGCTTCTTGAACGACGTTCAGATACCACTTCGGGTAGTTCTCGGCGCGCGGGGTGATCTTCTCGGCCATCGGCTCGGCTCCGGGGTTTGATGGTGTCAATATAGGAGTGCAGAGGAACACGGATGACACGGATGAAAGGCAGGATCAAGAGGATCGGAGAAGATCGGTCTCAATCATATCCTCTTCATCCTATCTTTTATCCGTGTCCCTCATCCCTGCTTTCCAGTTGATTTCCACCGGCCCGCTCATCCCGTACAATGCGACGATTACCAACGGTGAAACTCGGAGGACGAACCATGATGCGGATGCTCGCTGCGCTCGCCGCTTTCGGAATGGGGACGGCCACGGCCGCCGACAAGCCGACCAAGGTGCGCTGGTACGGTCAGTCGCTCGTCCAAATCGAATCGGCCGCCGGGAAGAAGATCGTCTTCGACCCGCACCTGATCCCGATCTTCGGCAACGACAAACCCGAGGCCGACCTCGTCTGCATCACGCACGAACACGACGACCACAACCAAGACACGATCCTGCCGAAGAACGACAAACGCGTCGTACTCCGCGGATTGAAAGCGGCGAACAAACAGAAGACTATCTTCGAGTGGAACAAGATCGACGAGAAGATCGACGCGCTCGGCGTGACGGTGAAAACCTTCGGCACTTATCACGACGAGAAGGACGGCAAGGAACGCGGTCTCAACAGCGTCTTCGTGGTCACCGTGGACGGGCTGACCTTCTGCCACCTCGGCGACCTCGGCCACGAACTCTCGCCGCAACTCGTCAAGCAAATCGGCAAGATCGACGTGCTGCTCGTCCCCGTCGGCGGCATCTACACCATCAACGGCGAAGTCGCCAAGAAAGTCACCGCGGCCCTCAACCCCCGGCTCTTCGCGATCCCGATCCACTACGCCGTCGAAGGCTACGACGACCTGCTGACCTACGCCGAATTTCTGGACGAGCAGAAGAACGTGAAGAAGATGGAGGACACGAACGAGTTGAGCGTGAGCGCGGATATGAAGCCCGAAGGCGGGTACACGGTCGCGGTGCTCGGATACAAGAAAGCGGAGTCGAAGAAGGATAAGTGAGGTGCTCGTTAGCCCGACGCGCCAGCGAGGGAGTCAAGCCGGTCAATGGACTCCCGATCTTCGGATGGGTTGCAGTTCGTGACCCTCGCTGGCGCGTCGGGCTAACAATACCGTCGGGCTAACAATACCGGATCACCCTAACTCCACACCCGCGTCCTTCGCGATCTTCAACACCCGCTCCCGCGCCGTCCGCGCGGCCCCGTCCGGATCTTCGTGGTAGGTGTAGAGTTCGATCGTCACCCAATCGTCGTACCCCACATCTTTCAACGCTTTCAGCGTACTATGGAAGTCGATGACCCCTTCCCCGGGCACCAAGTGGTGGTGGACCCGCGTCGCGGCGATATCCTCCAAATGGACGTGGCGGATGAGCGGGGCGAGTTTGCGAACCGTCGCCGCGGGATCGTCCTTGACGCAGTAAAAGTGGCCGATGTCGAAGTTCAGACCGAGGTAGGGCGAATCGAAGTGCTTTGCGAACTCGAGATACTGGTCGGCGGTTTCGATCAGCAAATCGGGTTCGGGTTCGATCAGCAACGGCACCTTCACCTTCTCGGCGTGGTCGACCACGGGCTTCAGCATTTCGACGAACAGCTTCAGCGCGCTCGACCACGTCATGCCGTCGGGCACGGGGCCGCCCGGTTCCGTGGTGATGCACGGCGCGCCGAGTTCCGCGGCGAGCGACAGCGCGCGGACCGTGTGATCGATCCGCACTTGCCGGTAGTTCGCATCGGGTTCGATCCAACTCGGGTGCCAGTATTTCTGCCGGCGGTCGTTCACCGCGTGCATCATGAAGGCATTGACGTTGCTGAACGCGAGATTGTTCTCCCGCATCGCATCGCGGATGATTTGCTTCTGTCCCTCGAGCAAATACGCCGGCCACGCGTGCGGCACATCGGCCATGAGTTCGAGGCCCGTGTAGCGGAGCGCCGCGAGCCGCCGGGCGGTATCGGGGAAGGAGAAATTGAGGTAGGCGTTGGTGCTGAATGCGAGTTTCATATTCGGGATCGGAGAGAAGAGGAACACGGATGACACGGATCAAAGGCGGGATGAAGAGGATCGGAAAAGAATATTATGTCGAGGAATCGGAGGTCACGATTGCGGTGGATTTGGGGAGTGCGGTTTTCTTGTCAGAATCGAAGACTTTTCTTTTGATCTGCGGTTTCATGCCGAAATTGAGCAGTAGGCCGACTTCGATATTGGTCGCTCTCAAATAGTTTATCAATTGCGCCTCGTGGGCCGCAGTCAATTGATCGATTGCTTTCAACTCGATGATCACCGCCTCGCTCACGACGAGATCCGCGAAATAGACACCCACGCGGAGCCCGTCGTAGAAAACTTCGACTTTGGCTTTCAGTTGGACATTCAATCCCCGTTTGCGCAGCTCGTGGAGCAGAGCGCGGTGGTAGACCGATTCCAAGAAACCCCATCCGAGAGTGTTGTAAACATGATAAAAAGCGGCGATGATCCGGTCGGTTATATCTTCGTGCTTCACGATTGAATCCTCGATTTGAAGACCCTGCTTTTTCCGATCCTCTTCATCCCGCCTTTGATCCATGTCATCCGTGTTCGCGTCTCCGCCTCAGCCATTTAAATAAGCTTCCAGCATCGCGAACTGCGCCCCCAAGTCGTGTTCCTTCACCCCCAACGGCGACTTGAAGAAGCTCGCCAGCGCCGTTACCGCCCCGAATTCCCCGCGTCGCTGGGACAACAATATCAACCGGGCCAAGTCGATGACCAACGGCGCGGCTAAGATCGAATCGCAACCTTGCCACGTGAATTGCAATGTCATCTTCGTGTTGAGGAACCCCTCGAAATGGATGTGGTCCCAAGCCACTTTCCAATCGTCGAGCGATTCGATGTACTCGATGCTGACCAGCGATTGCGGTTTGTACCCGAGCAACTCCCCGAGCAAGGCATTCTTGCTGCCGACTTTGCTGGCCTTGTTCTGCGGGTCGTTGAGCACCAAGCCGTCGCGGTTGCCGAGGATGTTGTGGCCGACCCAGCTCAGCACTTTGAGATTGCGCTTGGCGAACATCGGCGCCAGCACGGACTTCAGCAGCGTCTCGCCGGTCTTGGCATCCTGACCGGCGTGTGGGGCTTTCTTCGCGATCGCCAATTCTTCCAACGCCGGCAGGCTTGCCCCGAGCGACGGCGTCAAGTTGACGTACGGGAATCCGGCATTCATCGCGGCGTAGGCGTAAAGGCCGCTCGTCGGCAGGACGGGTTCGTTCCGATCCAGCGCCGCGTTCAACGCCTTCAACGATATGTGCGCTTCCCCGAGGTCGAACACCGGTTCGGTGGATGCGACGTTGATGACCACGACCTGATCGAGCCGATGTTCTTTCGCGAAGAATTGCAGATCCTGCTCGATGGCGGCGATGGCCTGCCTCGGCGTCTCCGCACGGCGGACGTCGGGCCGATCCGCGAGCGAGGCGATGATCGCGTTCGGCCGGTAAACGACCCCCGGCCGGACGTTGGCGCTCCAGATGTCGAGTTGCGGTGCGCACGCTTGAAGTAAGCTCTCGTTGAACACGTTGCTGCGGGCCATCAACTCCGCAGCGGAGCGACCGAAAGACGTTTGGCGGATGTCGTGCCCGCCGAGGACGAACGCGGAGACACCGTCGAAATCGACCCCGGCGAAGCGCGGGAGGGCGGTGACTATGCCGACGGGTTGGGCCAAACCTTTGACGAGCGCGGCCAAGCCGAGCGCGGTGGTCGAACCGACGCCGCCGAAGGCTCCGACGAGCCACAATCCAACGCGACGGGGAGGGGGCATGACGATGATCCGAGCGATGCGAAAAAGATTGGGCGGGGCGGGATTACGGCCGGGCAAACGATCCCGTACCCTTGTTT
>JAYTBD010000132.1:0-2174 GCA_043737155.1 Fimbriiglobus sp.
GGGTGCGGGCCAAAATCGTCTGGACGTTCCGGGTGGCCGACGCCAGAAAGAAGCTGGCCTTCCTCTACCCAAAGGAACTCGTGCGGTGACGCACTAGCCCGACGCGCCAACGAGGGAGTTGAGACATTCGCTGGCGCGTCGGGGTAACATGAGGCCCGACTTAGAACCGCCAGCGCAATTCGCTTCTGTAAAGCTGCTCCGCGAAGCGGCCGGAGGTCACGCTGAACTGGACGCCGAAGCCGAAATCCACTTTATCGCAGATCCCGAGACGCAAGCCCGGCCCCATCGAGAAGTAAGTCTCGCCGCGCGTGCCCCGGACCAACCCGGTCGTCGGGTCGGTGAAGCCGCCGGAGGTGAAGGTCCAGCCGTTGAATTCGGCCATGCCCACGAGGACCGTGTCGGCGACCGGCCGGCAGATCACTTTGTTGAAGCTGTTGTGGTAGTGCAGCACCGTCCCGGCGACTCCATCGGTGCCAGAAATCGGGATGCTGAACGCGACCTGCGATTGCCAGAATGCGTCGGGACTGAGTTTCACCGTGTTCAAGAACGAAGGTTCGAGCGACACGTGGCCGGTGCCCGCTCCGCTGCCGGTGCTGCCGACGGGGATGCTCGTCTTGAATTGGAAGGTCATGTTCAACAACTCGCTGTCGAGGAACATCGTTTTCGTCCCGAGTACGAGGTCGGCGAAGCCGCCGGAGCCGCCGTTCTGTTGGCCGTTGAGGTTGCGGTAGGGCGTGCTGATGAAGAATGAGAACTTATCGCCGCCGACTTCTTGGTAGAGGCTGAGTTCGTTGTAATCGACCCGGGTTTCCGGCCGCGACGGGCCGGGGCCACCGGTTTTGGCCCAAAAGAATTCGCCGCGGTCGGGAGTCGTCATCCCTTCGCCGTGATCCCAGCGGAAGCGGGTGATCGTCGTCGGCCGGGCGAAATCGAGGAACAGACCGGCGTTCGGCGCCGTGCTCCAACGCGGTTCGTAGCACGGGTCGGGGCAGCACAGCGCGTTGTGGAAGGCGGCCGAAAGCCTGCCGAAGCAGCCGTGACCTTCCGCGGTCACGCAGGGAGCGCGGCCCGCGACGCAGCCCGCTTCCCCGCAGCCGACATCGCCACAGCTGTCGCATCCGGACGCCCCGGTGTGACGGGGCAGGAACAAACCGTGGCCCGAGGCCGCGCGGGGGGCGGGGACTTCGCAGTTGGTGCAGGAGGCGGGCGAGATGCTCGGCAGCGCGAGCTTAGGAACCTTGGCATCCGCCGTGGTCACTTCCAGCGGGGCGACCATTGGAGATTGGGCGACGACCGCCGGGCTACCCAATACGAGTGCCGAGAGTGCGATCCAGAACGAGAGTTTGCGGTGCCTCGGTTTCGGGTCCATGGCGACGGCCTCCTAAATACACGGTCTGCGGGGAGCGGGTGTTCTGTCGATCGCGGTGAGCGAAAGAACGGGCTGACGATTCCTTCGTCTCCCCTGGCTTGCCGAGAATAGCCAAAATCCACAAAGCCCGCGATTCCGTTTCAACCGGTGCAATCCTCCCAATCGAAGTGGAGCGCGGAATCGGGGCAATCCGCCCATCTTGAGTAATCCTTGAAGACAGCCCATGCTTTCGGCCGAAGAGACTGGCAACTCGCATTCTCTTTCCCCTGATCGGTCAGGCGATTGAGTCATCCCCTAGTTCAGGGAGGGCATGGTATGTCCCGATTGATGTTCTGGAATTTGCTCGCCTCGGTTGCTCTTCTGGGCGGGCTTTCCACGGCGTTCGCTCAAGCGCCCGCCGCCCCTGCTGCACCGGCAGCCCCCGCCGCCGCAGCCGCCGGTGCACCGGCTGGTGCGGCGGAGGCCGCGGGAGCGGTGAAGCCCGGCTGCCTCGAGAAGATCTGCGTGAGGTGCGAGTCGTTTCGACGCAGGCTCTGCAAAACCCCGGCGGGCGGGTTGATCAACGGGATGACGAAACCGCTCACCTCACTCACCGGCGGGATCATCCCGCCGTTCTGCCCGATTCTGCCGTCGGCCGAAGACTTGGCCAAACCCGGCGTCGCCGGCGCCGCGGCCGAAGGGAAGAAGGACGCGGTCGAGGCCAAGGCCCGCCAGATGGACGTGCGCTTCCTCGGTACGCTCGACTGCCGGTACTATCCGAACGCGTCGAAAGGGCTGTCCGACGCCCTGAGGATGGATCCGAGCG
>JAYTBD010000133.1:0-2174 GCA_043737155.1 Fimbriiglobus sp.
AAGGGGTCAACCGAAGGCGTTGCTGAGGCGCAGGTGCTGTTCGAGGTCGAGGGCTTCGGCCCGCAAACCGCCGTCGATGCCGAGTTCGGACAGCTTGGCGTCGACCCCGGTTTTCTCGCGGCGACCGCTCGGCCAACCGATGAGCGCGGCGCGCAGATTCTTCCGCCGGTGGCAGTAAAGATCGCGCAGGAAGACGCGGAAGCGGACCACATCGCCGACCTTGGCCCGCTTCTCCGGGTTCGGTTTGATGACCACGATGCCCGAATCGACCTGCGGCCGGGGGAAGAAGTTGCTCGGGCCGACTTTGCGGATCGTCTCGACGTCCGCGACGCTTTGGACGAGCACGCTCAGGGCGTTGTAGTCCTTGGTGCCGACGGTCGCCCGCAGACGCTCGGCGATCTCCCACTGCACCATCACCACCATGCGGTCGATGGGGAGTCCCGGCAGCAGCAGCAGATTCGAGATGATCGGCGTGGCGACGGCGTAGGGCAGGTTCGCGATCAGCTTGAGCTTCTTGGCGTGGAACTTGGCCGTCAGTTCGGCCCAACCCGCGAGCATGTCCGGATTGAGTTCGTTCTTGCGTTCCAAGGCGTCGCCGAGGTGCGAGACGACGTTGGTGCGGTGGCCGATGAACGTCTGCGCCATGCGGTGGAACGATTTGTCGATCTCGACGGTAAAGACGCACGCGGCCCAGTCGGCGAGCTTGTTCGTGAGCGAGCCCGTGCCTGTGCCGACTTCGAGAACCGAGTCGGCCGAGGTCACGTCGCCGGCGCGGACGATGAGATCGACGAGGTTGAGATCGACCAAGAAATTCTGGCCGAGTTTGCTCTTCGGTTCGAGGCGGAAGTTGTCCATCAACCCGCGCAGATACGAGAGCGTCTGCCGGGGGTCCGGGGCGTTCGATTTCGTCAGCGGGGTTTGGACGAGCGGCGGTGGGGCCTTGGGTCTCGGGGCCGTCCCCGCCTCGGGCATCATCGCGATTTCTAAGGGTGGGCGTGCCATTCGTTCATTGTAGGATGTCGCGGATCAAAAGCGGAATTCCCTCCGCGCAGCGAACGGCGGAGAGATCGCGAGTCACCATCTATCCGTCGGGGCGAAGAGTTCGGTGGCATTCCAAATCCGACAGTCGGTACTATCTGCGACCCTCCGGGGTCAACAGGGGTGTAGCAACGGCTCTTGGAGTTTTTGTACCGAAGAACAAGCCCCGTAGGGCGGATTGAGTCTGCAAAACCCGCCGCGGGTGTGAAGAACCTCCGGTGAACTGCGGAGCTAACTTCCGTCCTGCGGCGGGTTTCGCAGACTCAACCCGCCCCTACGGGGTCAGCCAAATTCCAACAACCTCCAAGAATCGTTGGCGCACCCGTCAACGGCGTTCGCAGCATATCGGTGCGACGTGTTTCGATCGAGTATCGGACGTTTGTCAATGATCGATTTTCAAAGCCTTGTCCGATCCGACCGTGATCCCGCGCTCCGCCCAATGTTGGACGACGGCGTCGAAGTCTTTCCGCATGGGTGAGAGGTCCGCCGGTGAGCCGAGTGGCTCACCCCGATTCCGGTACACAGCCCCGGATCCCAGCGCCGCGAACCCCAGCACGCATTTCACAAAATGGTCGAACCTGTAGGCCGGGTTTCGCAGGATGCTATATTCGAGCCTCACTCCGTCGAATGGCCCCGGGTGATGATGTACCGCTTCTCCGTCCACCAGCGGATACAACCAGATCTGCACGTCGTCGCCCTCTCCGGAAAGTGATCGGACGCCGAAGTAATCGTCCACTTGATCGAACTGCAAATCGTCCAATCGGTCGAATCCAAAGTCGCCGGTCGGTGGAAACCGAGGGTGCAGTGCACCGCAGAAGCAGTAGAGATCGCCGTAAGATGGGCGCGGCTCGCCGAAGGCGATGTCGACACCGATGCCTTCGTAGAGAAGATCCTCGGGAGGTTCGCTCCTCATCATCACCCCATCCCCCCATCCTCGGGCAGATGCCCGCCGACGCGGTTGCCGCCGTCGCTGGCGTTCGCCTTGTGCTGGCGGTAGACCGCCAGATCGCGGCGCAGCTTCTGCTCGTGCTCCTCGCGGATGTGGGCGAACTGGCCCATCGCGTAGCGCCGGGTCGCCCACGCATCGCGGAAGGCCAGCAGCAGCACGACGAACACCAGCGCCATCACGACGGCCC
>JAYTBD010000134.1:0-5473 GCA_043737155.1 Fimbriiglobus sp.
CGTTCGAGTTCGGCCGCCGTGCCGGGTGTTCTCATGGCCGAATACTACGCAGCGAGGCAAGATAAAGTGCTGCGATTGTAAATATGACAGTCAGTAACAGATCAACTTACGGCCATCCGCTTTCCCGGCATTCTCATTTGCTTCCCGCGACGCGACCCAGCATGATGTCACCGTGGGCGCGGACCCACCATTTCCCCTCCGGAGGATTCAGCGATGCGAAGAACGATGGCGGCACTGGCCGCGGTCCTGTTGGTCGGCGCGGCCGGCGCCGGCGCGGCCGAATTGAAGAAAGGCACGCCCGAGGTGAAGTCGATCTCGGCGCTGGCGTTCGGCCCCGACGGCGTCTTGTTCATCGGCGATGCCCAGTCGGCCAGCCTGTTCGCCGTGGGCACCGACGACACCAAGCCGAGCGGCAAGGAAGACGTCAACGTCGAAAAAATCGATGCGACCATCGCCGATAAACTCGGCACGACCCCGGCGAACATCGCTATCAACGACGTGAAGGTGAACCCGGCGTCGGGCAACGTTTACCTCGCGGTCACGCGCAAAGGCGCCGGTGGCGGTTCGCTGATTATGAAGCTCGACCGGGCCGGAAAGCTCGCCGAGTTCGCGCTCAAGGACGTGCCCTTCGCATCGACGAAAATCCAAAACCCGTCCGAGAAGAACAAGCAAGACGTCATCACGAGCCTCGCATTCGTCGAAGGCAAAGTGATCATCGCCGGGCTGTCGAACGAAGAGTTCTCCAGCTCGCTGCGGACGATCCCGTACCCGTTCGCGGAATCGGACAAACCGACGAGCGTCGAGATGTTCCACGCGGCCCACGGCAAGACCGAAACGGCGTCGCCGATCCGCACATTTGTCCCGTACAAGATCAGCGGGGCCGATTACCTGTTGGCCGCGTACACCTGCACCCCACTGGTCAAGGTGGCCGTCGCCGACCTGAAGCCGGGTGCGAAGATCAAAGCGACGACGATCGCCGAGTTGGGTAACCGCAACCGCCCGCTCGACATGATCGTCTACACCAAGGATAAGCTGGATTACATCCTGATGGCGAACAGCGCCCGCGGTGTCATGAAGATCCCCGCGGCGCCGTTCGCGGACGCCGGCGGCATCACCGACCCGGTCAAAGGGGGAGGCACCGCCGGGGTGAAGTTCGAGACCATCAAGGAACTCACCGGGGTGATGCAACTCGACCGCCTCGATTCGGAACGGGCGCTGGTGCTGATGCTCGCGGAAGACAAAACCTACACGTTGAAGTCGATCCCGCTGCCGTAACGTTCGTTGGACGGTAAGCGTTGCGCCGGTCGTTCAAGGTCGAACGCCCGGCGTTTTTCCATTGAATCGGCATTCGCTCAATCGCTTCGCCGAGTCGGTCGATCTAGACGAGACGGACTCTCGTCGCTCACGGAAGAGATCATGATCAGCTTCGCGTGTCTGCTTCTTTCCAGTGCGCTCTCCGCCGACGCCGCGCCCGAAACATTCGGGCAATTGGCCACACCGCGCTCGTCGCTGCACTACGACGTCCAAGGCCCGCTCACCGCCTATCAGCCCGCCCTGGGCGACGTCGTCCTATCGGCCTCCAAGCTGCTCCGCACCAAAGTTTTCTACCGCCTCGCGCTCGTGGGCATCCCGTCCCACGTCGGGATCGTCGTGCGCATGCCCGACGGACGGCTCGGCGTATTCGAATCCGGCGGCGGCGGCGAGCACCATACCCGGACGACCTCGCTCGAAGAACGCTTCTACCGCGGCAAAGACAAAGCCATCTGGATTCGCAAACCGAAGATTCCGTTGACGGCCGAGCAGGAAACCCGGCTGAATGACTACGCCGCGCTGAACGAGGGTAAGGGTTACACCCGATGGCGCGCCATCGAACTGATGCCCTTGGTGCCGACCGGTCCGCGCGGCCCGATCCGCACTTTCTTCATGGGCAAACCCGTCGGCTTCCGCGAGGAATACTTCTGCACCGAGAACGTGCTCGAAGGGTTGGTCTACGCGGGCAAGCTCGACGCGGAGACGACCCGCCCCACGGCCACCTCTCCGCGCGATCTCCAACTCGACCGCTCGACGAACCTCTACATCCGTTTGCATCCGCCGCTCGCTTGCGGCTTCTATGCGCCGGCACTGTGGATTGGCGGCGCGGAGGCGCCGGCGTGCCGAGTCAAACCGGAACCGAAGCGCGGACTGTTGCGATTCCGGCGCTGATCGGTCACAATTCCACTCTCCATTCCGAGGGTGGTTTCATGCGTTGGCTCCTTCTTCTCACGCTCATTTTCATTCCGGTACTCGCATCCGCCGCGGAGCCAAAGGTTTTCGCTCAAGAGAACCTCACCGCTTGGTGCATCGTCCCATTCGACGGCAAGAAACGCGGACCCGAGGAGCGCGTCGCGATGCTGAAGCGCCTCGGCTTCACGCGCTACGCCTACGATTGGCGCGCCGAACATTTGCCGACGTTCGGGAAAGAAATCGAACTGCTGAAACACGAGAAGATCGCGCTGCAAGGCGTCTGGTTCCCCGCGGGCGTCGGCAAGGACGGGCAGACGATCCTCGACTTGCTGCAGACCCACAAAATTGAAACCGAACTCTGGGTGATGCTACCGCAGCCCGATGCGAAGTTGGCGCAAGCCGACAAAGTGAAAACGACGGCGGCATTCCTCGGCGCGTTGGCGAAGAAGGTGGCGGGGCAGGGGTGTAAGATCGGCGTTTACAATCACGGCGGCTGGGCCGGGGAACCGGAGAATATGGTCGCGGTGATGAAGGCCTGCGGCGAGCCGAACGTGGGCATCATCTACAACCTCCACCACGGCCACGACCATCTGGCGAAATTCGACGAGTACTTGAAGTCGATGAAGCCGCACTTGTATTCGATCTCGCTCAACGGGATGGAGAAGGACGGGGATAAGAAGGGGAAGAAGCTGTTGGTGATCTCCGATGGCCCGGAGGATCGCACGGTCTTGAAGACGATCGTAGCCAGCGGCTATGCGGGGCCGTTGAACATCCTCGGCCACACCGATGACGATGTGGAAGAGCGACTCACAGATAACCTGACGGGACTCGCCCACGCGGTGAAGCACCTCGATGCGAAGACGCTGCCGAAGTCGGGGTTCCTCACGCCGACCGCGAACTCATTGCAAATCCGGATCGCAGCCCCGAAAGCCGGTGCGCCACTCGCTTTCATCGCCTCCAATTTTCCGGAAGCGGCCCGCATCAATATGCCCTTGGCGACCGACTTCGCCAAGACCGGGTTCGTCGTCAGCGTGGACCGCGACGGGGCCGGACCGATCGAAGGGAAGGGTGTCATCGCCGATGGGCGGCTGGTCTTCACACCGCGATTGCCACCCACTCCCGGCGTGAGCTACCGCGTCGTCATCGACCGCGCACCGCTGGGCGATGCGAAGCCCGATCCCGCCGCGCGCGCCGTGGTAACATTCCGAAAAGTGCCGCCGACAAAGTCCACCGAGGTCGAGAAACTCTACCCCACCGGCGATTTGCTGCCCGAGAATACCCTGCGGTTGTACATCCAATTCACCGCCCCGATGACGCGCGGAAACGCCTACAAATACCTGCAATTACTGAAGGACGATGGCAAATCCGTCTACCTCCCGTTCCTCGAACTCGACGAAGAACTTTGGAGCCGGGACGGCAAGCGGCTCACGGTGCTCTTCGATCCGGGCCGCGTGAAACGGGGCTTGAAGCCGCGCGAGGAAGATGGACCGATCTTCGAAGAAGGCAAGAAGTACACGCTGGTCATCGACAAAGCGTGGGAAGACGAAACCGGCTTCCCGCTGAAGGACTCGCTGACGAAAGCGTTCTCGGTGACCAAGCCCGACGACGCCCCCGTCGATCCGCAAAAGTGGACGGTGATCGGCCCCGCCGACAAAGGGAGTGCGTTGAAAGTGAGCTTTGAGAAGCCGCTCGACCGCGCCCTCGCCGAGCGTATGCTGAGCGTGCGCGGCGCCGATGACAAGCCGGTGTCAATGGTGGTCAGCGTGAACGCGACTCAGACGGGCGTCGAAATCCTCCCGGCTTCCAAGCTCTGGGTAGCCGGGAAATATCAGCTCGTCGTCGACAAGCGGCTCGAGGACGTTTGCGGCAACCGCGTCGGCCGCGCCTTCGAACTCGACGTGCTCCGCCCGGTTACCAAGGTGCCCGAGGTCGGCACCGTAGAACTGCCATTCGCGGTGCGGTAGCACGGCGATTCGGGCTTCGACGATCACCGGTTCGTTCGGCACTGGTCGGCGCTTCGCCAGATTCAACAGCGGCCGCTCGATCCAGCGGTGCAGGAGCATCCCCCCGCCCCAGCAGACGAGCAGCATGAACGCCAACCACGCCAAGTGCGGACTCGTGTGGTGCGGCCACCAAAGCATGTTGAAGTGCAGCGACATGCCGATCGGGCCGTGCCACAGGTAGATGGAATACGAGGCGTCCCCGGTGGCGCGCAGCCAACGCGGGAAGGCCAGCGTCCCTTCCCGCTCGGCCGCGATGGCGCCGTACACCAATAGCGCCGAGGCAATTCCGAAGATGGCAACGCGCTCGATCAACTTCGTGCTGAGGGCGTAGGGTTGACCGGGCACGGCGAAGAGCGCGAGTCCGCACGCGGCCCAGATGACACCGAGCACCATCGCGGTCCGGCCGTAGCGCGGCGGGAATTTTCTCACCGCCCATGCGATGGCGCAGCCCATCAGAAATTCCCAGATCAGCGGACTGATCAGAACACGATCGATCGTCGCGGCGTAGAACCAATCCTCGGTCTTAAGGATCTCGGCGACGCCCACCGCGACGGCCCAGACGACGAGCGCCCACGGCGCGACCCGACGGGGCAGGAGCATCAACACTCCGAACGCGGCGTAGAAGACCACTTCGTACACGAGCGTCCACGCCGGGCCGATGTAGTGATTCGGATTCGCCGTCGGGGTCAGGGTCATCCAAGCGGGCCAATCGGTCGCCTCGGCGTGGTTCAAGCCCAGACCCACGGTGGGGACTGCGATCAGCATCACGATCCAGAAGAACGGATAGAGCCGCCAGAAGCGGCGGAAGAGATAACCGGGGAGCGCGTGGGGCTGGCCCCACATCCCCGACTGGGTGTGGGCGATGATGAACCCGGAGATCACGAAGAAGAGATCGACGCCGGCGAAGCCGATCCAGCGGAACGGTTTCAACGGTTGCCGGGCGGCGCCGAAATCGCTTTCCCACGCCCCCATGTGGATGCCGAGGACGAGCAGGCACGCGATGCCGCGGAGGCCTTGCAAATTGTTCAACGTGGTGCGCATGACCGGTGAATACCCCGGATCGTGCGGGTGGGGCAAGCCGAACTGGCAGACGGGTGTACCTCGGGATTTTGGCACTCTCCAAAGCTGGAACAGGCAAGGTTTTGCTGATCGCTGAAAGCTGTTTCGTTTCCCAAGGTCTCGAATGGGACAGCCGTCAGCGATCAGCGATGAGCAATCAGCGAGGAAGACGGCTCGATGCCAAAATC
>JAYTBD010000135.1:0-2169 GCA_043737155.1 Fimbriiglobus sp.
CGTCGGTCCGACCCCGCATGGCATATCCCCCGATGATTCGACAAGGATAGCGCGATACCATGGGGGTGGCAACAGGGAGTTTTTCAACACCCTGCTAGAGTGTCGGGCTAACAATGCGCCGGGCTGACAAACCGGTGAATGCGAAAGGTGCAACGCATGGCCCATGCCCAAGTCCCCGCCGGTTTGGAAAGCGCCTTCGCCGATGCGGTACGACTCCATCAACAAGGTCAATTCGAAGCCGCCGAGCAAGCTTACCGCGATCTCCTCCGGCACCTTCCGACCTTCCCCGCGGCCCTTTGCAACCTCGGTGTGCTGCTCGTTCGCCGCGGTGAGCACGACGAAGCGGTCCGCTGCTACTCCCTCGCTCTCGCGGTCGATCCGACCTTCACCGATGCCCTCTACAACCTCGGCAATCACCACCGCAAACACGGGCAATCTGCCGAGGCTATCGAGCAGTACCGGACGTGTCTGAAGGTCGATCCCGAACACGCGAACGCGCACTACAACCTCGGCACCACGCACGCCAACATCGGCCAATTCGACGATGCCGAGGCCAGCTTCCGCGAAGTGCTCCGCATCGAACCCAAGAGCAAAGAGTGCACCCTGCGCCTCGGCGACCTATTGCTCCGCACCGGTCGATTCGAAGAGGGCGTGAGCCTGTTCCGCGAGTACGCCGCCGATCACCCCGACGACCATCGGGGCTATTACAATTTGGGGCTGGCGGTCGCCAATGCGAACAACCCGACCGAGGCCATCGAACTGCAACACCGGGCGCTCGAGCTCAAACCGAACTACCCCGAGGCGCACAACGCCCTGGCGCTGGCCCTCGAGCTTTTGGGCCGCAAGGACGACGCCCTGTTCCACTACGAGAAGGCGGTACACGCCAAGCCGGACTTCCCGGACGCGTGGAGCAACTTCGCGGTGAACTTGGCGGATCAGGGCCGCTGCGACGATGCCATCGCGTGCCTGCGGCGTTCGCTGCACTACCGCCCCGATGCCCCGGCGATCCACAGTAATTTGCTGCTGTTGCTGAACTACTCGTCGAGCGTCTCCGCCGAGGAAATGCGCGCCCAGCACGAAGACTGGGGCCGGCGATTCGCGACCCCGCTACCACCGCGTCCGGCCCCGTATCCGCCGCTCGACCCGACCCGCCGACTCCGCATCGGTTATCTCTCGGCCGACTTCCACGAACACTCGATTGCCCCGTTCGTCGCCGCGCTGTTCTGCCACCACGACCGAACCGGCGTCGAAGTCTTCGCCTATTCCAACGTGCTGCACGACGACGAGACCACAGCGCGGTTGCGTGACTCGGCCGACCAATGGCGAGCGATCCGCGGGTTATCGGATCACCAAACCGCCGATCTGATTGGCAATGACAAGATCGACATCCTCATCGACCTCGCAGGTCACACGGCGGGCAATCGGCTCATCGTTTGCGCCCACCGCCCCGCCGCGACTCAAGCGACGCTCTTCGGTTACCCGAATACGACGGGCGTCGGAGCGATTGATTTGCGGATCACCGATGCCGTGTCCGATCCGCCCGGCGTTACCGATTCGCTGTACACCGAGCGGTGTCTGCGCTTGCCCGAGGTGCCGTGGGTCTACGTCCCCCCCGCCGACGCCCCCGATGTGTCGCCGTTGCCGGCGCTGGGCCGAAAGACATTCGTCTTCGGTTGCTTGAACAACTCCGCGAAGCTGTCCGACCGCTGCTTGGAGACTTGGTCGGAACTGATCCATTCGCTGCCCGGTTCGCGGTTGGTGCTGCTCACGGGGCGATCGCAATTGGCCCGGAAGCGGCTCTCGGACCGCTTCGCGAAAGGGGGCATCCTGCGCGATCGCCTCCAGCTCGTGACCCGTTTGCCCGAGCGACAGTACTTGGAAAGCTACGGCGTTATCGACATCGCACTCGATCCGTTCCCTTACAACGGCGGCGTGACCACGGGCGATGCGCTGTGGATGGGCGTGCCCGTGTTGACCGTCGCCGGCGGTAGTTACGCATCGCGGCAGGGCGCAATGATGATGCTGGCTCTCGGCCTGCCCGAATTCGTCGCCGGGGATGCCGACGAGTTAATCGCCCTGGCGAAGATGTGGATGAACCGCCGGCCGGAACTCGCCGAACTCCGCGCGGGATTGCGACAGCGCTTGCTGGCCAACCCGCTCGCGGATGCC
>JAYTBD010000136.1:0-2168 GCA_043737155.1 Fimbriiglobus sp.
ATGGCCCGCTTCGGCGCGTTGCGATCCTTCGGCAGGCCGGGGAAATCGGACGGGCTTTCGGTCACGTTGCACACCGCGTCGAAGACGACCTCCGCTTGCAGCCGCTTCGGATAATAGCGAGCATACGACTGCTTGTCGGTCTTGTTGAATTCGTTCGGCGCGCTCGACAATTGGTACGTCCGGGATTTCACGATGGTCTTGATCAGGGCTTTCAAGCTGTACTTGTTCTCGACCAAATTCTTGGCGAGTTCATCCAAGAGGTCCGGATTGCTCGGCGGGTTCGTCGCCCGCATGTCATCGAGGGGATCGACGATGCCGCGGCCGAAGAAGTGCGCCCAGTAGCGGTTGGCCACGGCCTTGGCGAAGAACGGATTTTTCGGATCGACCATCCAATCGACGAACAAATTCCGGGGATCATCGTCCCCGCCGACCGTGATCGCTTCGCCGTCAAGGGGTTTCATATCGGCGGGGCGCTGGGTCCGCTTGTTCGTGACGCCGCCACTCGACTTCGTGTAAATCGACTGTTTCTGACTCTGGTTGTTGTTCTGCCGACCGGCCGTCGGGATCGCTTTCTTGCCGACGCGACCGAAGTACGCGGCGATGCCCCAGTAATCGTCTTGGGTCCATTTTTCGTACGGGTGGTGGTGGCAGTTCGCGCAGGCGAGGCGTTGGCCCAGGAATACTTGACTGACGTCGTCGACGAATTGCTCGGGGGTCGTGACTTCTTTGTACCAGACGGTCGCGGGGGACTTGGTCTCGTCGCCGATGGCGCAGACGATGTCGCGGACGAACTCGCTGTAGGGCTTGTCGGTGGCGACCGCGTCGCGGATCCAATCGTGGAATGAGAAGGTCCCGGCGGCGCGATCGGCCTGGCCGCGGCGCTTCACCCGTAGGACATCGGCCCATTTGTTGGCGAAATAGAAGCTGTATTCCGGCGTTTCGAGTAGCTTATCGACGAGTGCATCGCGTTTCGTCGCAGAGGTATCCGCGAGGAATTTGCTCACCACTTCAACGCCCGGTAAAGTCCCCGCCACATCGAGGTAGACCCGGCGGAGGAATTGTTCGTCGGAGCAGAGTTCGCTCGGGGAAATGCCGAGTTCGCGCCATTTGGTCGCGGTGTGTTTGTCGACGACGGTGCGGGCGGCGAAATCGAACTTGGGCGCATCGCCGGGCCGAGGTACCACGCCTCGGAAGGTGGCGACATTCCCGCTGAAGCGGATCATCACCGCGGCTTGGCCGGTCATCGAAAGCGTCTGCACGAGGCCCGCTTCACCGATGGTCGCCACTTCGGTTTCGTTACTTTCGTACTGGGCCCGCCGGGTGACATCTTCGATAGTGCCGTCGGTGTAGTGGGCGTGCACGACCAACTGCTGGCGCGATTGGCGATCGACGACGCGCGTCTCGGGGAACACGGTCACCTTGGCGACTTTCGGATCCTTCTCTTGGCCGTAGGGCATCCCTGCGGCGATCCAGCGTCGGAGCAGTTTGTACTCTTCGGACGCCACGTCCATCTTCTTGCCGCCGCCGTGCGGGACGACCCCGGCCCCCTTCAAGAGGAACAGAGACTGATCCGGCGAAGCCGGCATCAGACGGCGGCCGCGGCTCTCTTTGAGAAGGGTCATGTAATCGAGTTCGGGTTCGAAACCGAGCAGCGACAAGCGGAAGCCATTCTGCCCGGATATCTTCCCGTGACACCCACCGCTGTTGCAGCTCAGCTTCGTGAGTACCGGCGAAATCTGGTTGGCGAAATTGATCGGCTGCGCGACTTCGGTCCCCTTAACTTCCACGGTGACTTTCGACGTATGTGTCCCATACGTTGCGGTGATATCGGTGGCGCCGTTGGCGACCGGGAACACCCGGCCGTTGGCATCCACGCTCAGAATCTTCGGATCGGAAACGGTGTACTTCGCATCCGCGGTGAGGTCGAGCGATCGTCCGGTGTCGCGCGTCCCGGTGATCGTCAATTGGGGCGCATCGTCGGCACCGCAAATGGCGATCTGCGCGGGGAACGCTTCGAGTTTGACGATGACAGGCTTCGGATCGGCGGCAAAGGCCGGCAGAACTAGCGCACCGACGAGGGCGACAGAAAAGAACAAACGCATGGGAGATGCCCCAGGTGGTAGGCGGGAGAGGCGATCAATTATCATTGTAGGTCGGGTCGAGTCTTC
>JAYTBD010000137.1:0-2167 GCA_043737155.1 Fimbriiglobus sp.
TACTTTGGAAACCACGGCACGCTCACGCCGTGCCGCTCGCCCCGACCCCGGTGTCCCATGCTCTACGAAGGCAATTTCGCCCCCCCCGCCGGTCGGTTCGCCCTCGTTGCGGCGCGCTTTAACTCGGCCGTCGTCGATCCGCTGCTGGCCGGTGCCCAAGACGCGTTCGCGCGCCACGGCGTCCCCGCCGACCGGCTCGACGTGATGCGCGTACCCGGTTCTTTCGAGATTCCATTGATCGCCCAAAAGCTCGCCGAAAGCGGGAAGTACGCCGGGGTGATTTGTCTCGGCTGCGTGATCCGCGGCGAGACCGACCACTACGACCATGTGGCCGGGGCCGCGACCAACGGCATCCTCAACGCGGGGCTGAAGTCGGGCGTACCGGTGATCTACGGCGTGCTGACTTGCGAGACGCTCGAGCAGGCGATCCACCGCGCCGGGGCCAAAGCAGGGAACAAAGGTTTCGAAGCGGCGGTCACGGCGATCGAAATGGCGAACTTGCTGATGAAGTTGGATGATCGGTGATCGCAACCGACCACGGACCACCGATAACTGACCACAGCTTGCAGAGGGTGGCTGACGGGACTTGAACCCGCGACCTCCAGAGTCACAGTCCGGCGCTCTAACCAACTGAGCTACAACCACCGTATTCCAGCATCTTACCCGCGGCCGCAGGGGTGACAAGGGCGCTCACTTCGCGGTGCCTTCGACCGAGATAGTGGCACTCGGATTGCCCGGCAGGTTCGTTTGCAGCTTCAATTCTTTCCGGAATGTCCCCGCTTTCTTCGGCTCGAACTTCACCGTGACGATGTGCTGCTGCGACGGTTGCGTCGGCGTTTCGATGCTGAATCCGTCGGCGTCCTCTGGGGGGGCGGTCAACAAACAGGTTTGTCCCGTGGCGCGCACAATCACTTTGAACGTGGCCGCTTCGCCGACTCTCACGTCCTTGAACTCGAGTTTGTCGGGCGCCACCCGCACCGGTGCCAGCACGGCGGCGCGGACGTTCACATTCACCACCGGCACGGCGGGGTCGTTCGTTTTGATCGCGATGACTTCGTTCACACTCCCCGCGGGTGCGTCGGGTTTGAGTGTCACGGTGACGTAATATTCTACCCCCAACAGCGCCCCGCGTGACGACTCTTTCACTTCGGCTTCGAACGCGGAACTCGCCGCGGCGACGCCGGTGAGTTTCCAATCGCGCTGCCGACCGTTGTACTTCAGCACGACGGTTTTGCTCGCTTTGGATCCTTGGGACACGATGCCGAAATCGACCTCGCCCGGTGTCAGCGACACATCTTCCCGGCTGTTGGCCGCGAACCGCAGTACCGCCGTCGAGACGAAGTTCGGCCCGAATGTGACGTACATCGTCTTGGCGTTCGGACCTTTGAAGACGCCGGCGTTCATCGTTACCGCGAACTCCGCCTGCTCGTTCGGTTGGAGGACTTTGTTCGGCGGGTAGCCTTTCAAACAACCGCATTCGACGCGGATGTCGATGACTTGGATCGGCACATCGTAAATATTCGTGACCGTAAATTTCTGCGTGCAAAGCGTTCCGTGCGGCACCGTGCCGAAGTCGTGGACGATTACGGGGGGCGAAGGCTGGTTCGGGTCTTTGTCGATGGTACTCAGGAAGAATTTATTCGCCCAAGGACCCACGGTCGGGGCCGGTGTCGGCGGGGTCGGTCGCAGCGTCGGCCGTTGCGCCAATGCGACACCGACCGTCAAAAGCAATGTCGAGAAACTAACGAAGCGGATCATGCGGGTGCTCTCCGAATTCTTCCAACCTTGTAATTCGGACACCACCGGTAGGAAACGGAGTCAATTCTACGAACTGCTAGCTATCGTCTGATGTCTGACATCTGTTTCGTCGCAAGTCTGGAATAAACAGATATCAGTCGTCAGCCGGCAGACGATAGTTTCAAACGGGCTCACTTCTTTGTGGGCACTCGACACACACCGTCTTGGCATGCCACTAAGCTGTAGCGGTTCTTCGCGATCCACCGGTAGATGCGATTGCCAACCCAGAGAACCCCGGGGATGTACAGAAACGGTGCGATCGGCATCGTCGGCGGCAGACGCCACGCCATCCAGCGGAAGGCGCTGAACCCGGCGTAGGTGCGCTGCCGGTCAGGCGTGACCAGGTGCATTTCTTCGAGCATCTTCGGGA
>JAYTBD010000138.1:0-2165 GCA_043737155.1 Fimbriiglobus sp.
GACCGTTCGAGGAAGTGCCCGAACCAGTGCGTCAGCGGATCGACGATAACCCCGGCGAGCAACGCCCCGGCGGCGAGCACGACCAGCGGCACGATCATCACGGCCGGGGATTCGTGGGCGTGGCCGTGGGCTTCGTGCGGGATTCGCTCGTTGCCCCAGAACGTCAGAAAGTAAGCGCGGAAGGTGTAGAACGCCGTCAGCCCCGCGGTGGCCAAAGCGAGTGCGAATAGCCCGTAGTAAACGGTGTGGTACTTGGTATGCGATTCCCCAGCCTCCATCAGCGCATGCAGGATTTGATCCTTGCTCCAAAACCCGGAGAGCAAAGGCACCCCGGCGAGCGCGGCCGAGCCGATGAGGAACGTCGCGTGGGTCCACGGCATCAGCTTCCGCAGGCCGCCGAACTTCCGCATGTCGATGACGTTGCCCATCGCGTGCATCACGGATCCCGAGCCGAGGAAGAGCAGGGCTTTGAAGAAGGCGTGCGTGAACAGGTGGAACATGGCCGCGGCCACGGCCACCTTCGGCGAGATGACACCGCCGCAACCGAGAGCCAAGAACATGAACCCGAGTTGGCTCACGGTCGAATAAGCGAGCACGCGCTTCAAATCGTTTTGAGCCAAGGCCAAGAACCCGGCGAGGAGCGCTGTGGCCCCGCCGATGCACGAGACGATCAACCCGGCTTCGGGCGACATCACGAACAGCGGAGCGCAGCGCGCGAGCAGGAACACGCCGGCGGTCACCATCGTCGCAGCGTGGATGAGCGCAGAGACCGGGGTCGGGCCTTCCATCGCATCCGGCAGCCAGACGTACAGCGGGAGCTGGGCCGACTTGCCGACGGCCCCGCAGAAAAGCAAAAGGCAGATCGCGGTGATCGTCCCGGACACCGGCGGGTGCTTGGCGATGTGCGCGAACAGCGATTCGAAACTCGTCTGGTAGCCGCCGGCCTGCCAGAGCAGGAAGATGCCGAGCACCAAGCCGACGTCGCCGAGTCGGGTGACGAGGAAGGCCTTTCGCGCCGCCGCGGCCGCGGAGGGTTTGGCATAGTAGTATCCGACGAGCAGGTAGCTGCAGAGGCCGACGCCTTCCCAACCCGCGAGAAGCATGAAGAAGTTGTTCGACATCACGAGCAGGCACATCGCGAACACGAACAAGCCCATGATGGCGAAGTAGCGGGCGTATCCGGAGTCGCCGGCCATGTACCCGGCCGAGAAGATGGCGATGAACGTGGCGATGAAGGTCACCGTCGCCAGCATGATCAGCGACAGCGGATCGAGCAGGAACGAGAAGTCGACGTTCACGCGACCGACGGAGAACCACGTCCCCAAATCGGCGGTGATCGCGAGCGAGCCGTGACCCTCGGCGACCCCGGCGAGCACGATCGACGAGATCACCGACGCGGAGGCGAACGACACGATGGCGGGCAGGTGCGCGAAGCGGTCGAGCTTCGCGCAACCGAGGATCGCCGCGAGCAGTGCCCCCGCGAGCGGGAGCGCGGCGGCGATCAAAGCCAAGCCGATGGGGCTGGAAGGATCAAGCACGGGAGGCACCCCCCGTCGGTTGTCCGACGCCGGGCTTGTGACCCGCCACGGGGAGTACGGGGTGCGGATCGTCGACGACGATCGCCAACGCTTCGGTATCGGCCACGGGCGTGATTCCCTGTTCGTGCAGCGTTTGCCAGAGGCCGGAGTCCAAGCTCCGACCGCGGCGGTAGAGGACGAGGAACAGCGCCAGCGCCAAGCCGGCTTCGCACGCGGCCACCGTGATGATGAACAGGCCGAAAACCTGCCCGTTCAAACTGCCGTGCATCCGGCCGAAGGCGAGGAAGTTCAGCACGACCCCCTGCAGCATCAACTCGGCGCAGAGGAAGAGTGTGATGAGGTTCCGCCGGGTCAGGAAGCCGACGAGTCCGAGGCCGAACAGCACCGCGCCGACGACGAGGAAATGCGGGAGGGAGATCACGCCTGCACCCCCTTCTTGCGACCGGCGATGGCGACGGCGCCGATAGTCGCCACGAGGAGTAGGGTGCCCGCCATTTCGACCGCCAACAAATGTTCGGAGTAGAGCAGCAAGCCGATGTTGCCGACGTTGCGTGCGGGGAGTTGCCCGTGGCCGGAGTAAACCGTCACTTCGTCGCGCAGTTTTTGCAACGCGGCTTTGTCGGCCTT
>JAYTBD010000139.1:0-5447 GCA_043737155.1 Fimbriiglobus sp.
CCCGGAGATGCAAACTCCGGGCGCTCACGCAACCCGGCTCACCACTCCTTCTTTCCGATTTGCGACCGCATCTCCGGGCGCTCACGCAACCCGGCTCACCACTTTTTCTTCCCGGTCAGCCGGTCCGGGCTGAAATCCGCGTCCGTCAGCTTCGCGGGGATCTTGAACGCGCTGAAGCTGTAAAACTCGACTTCCTTGCCCTTCTCGTCGAGCGTCACGATCTGCACCGGCAACCCGTACGATGCCGATCTCTTGTCGGCGTCGAAGCCGTAGGTCCGGGTGCCGCCCTTGGGCAGCAGCGGTTCGTCCTTGGGTTGAAACGTGAGTTCGACCGTCAGCAGGGGCAGCTTGCTCTCGATCCCCTCGGTCGCCCCGAGGAGCTTCACCGAATCGGCCGGGCGCTTGCCCCCCTCGGCTTGCTCGACGTACTTGCCGATGGTCGCCAGCATCTTGCCCATGCCCGCGTCGTAGATGCGGTTGCGGCTCTTGCCCGTGATGAGCGGGCTGTCCGGGTCGAGTTCCATCCGCTTGCCGGTGCCGAGCAGGGCGTTGTCCCCCTTGCCGGTGATGACGATCATCTTCCCGTTGTTCTGCCCCTTCACGTAGAGCATCTCGCGGCCTTTGCCGACCTCGCCCGTCACGGCCAGATAGATGCTGAACGGCTCTTTGCGATGGGCATAGGTCAACTCCTCCGTCGGCAGCGCCTTCCCGGACACGACCTCGCGGCGGACGAGCTTCGCCTCGTAATCGGGCACCTTCGCATAGGTCTTGATCGCCGCATCGAGCAGCTTGCGGACCTCGGGCAGCGCCGCGGGGCCGTCCGGCTTCTTCGGTTCGGACTGCTCCGTGCGCAGCGGCTCCGGGGTCTTCCGCGAAACCGGCTCGAAGGGTTCCGCGAGCGGCGGGCTGTCCGGGATCGAACTCGGGATGGACGCCTTGGGCAACCCCGGCAGAGCGGGGATCGACCCCGGCGGAACCTCGATCTGCGGCGGCTTCACCGGGACGGGCAGCGACCGGTTCGGCTCCTCGGCGTTCACCCGTTGAATCGGCGCCTGCGGTTGGGGATCGGGGAGTTTGTTCGGCGGTAACGGCAGCGGATCGCGCTTCCACGGCCGGGAGCAAGCGATCGAGCCGGCGGTGAGCAAGACCAACGTGACCAAGCTGATTCGGCGCATGCGTCGGCCTCCTGCCGAGATGGGGTTCCACAACGCATAGTACCGAGGCCGTCAAACGGGGGCAATCCCGAGGGGAGGCTCCGCGTGCGGTCGCCGTGTCATCCGCCATCGGGCCCAGCCCAGCCCCGCGAACACCAATCCCCAACACGTCCCCGGCACCCAATCCCCGGCCAGCGCGTAGAAGCTGCCGCGCGAATCGAGCGGCACCTCGCCGCTGACGATGGCGATCTTCTTCTTCGAATCGCTCCATTCGTAATCCGGCAATTCTTTAACCCGGCCGTCGGGGTCGATTATCCCCGAGATGCCCATGTTCACCGCCCGCACCACGCTGCGCCGCGATTCCACCGCGCGGAAGCGGCAGATCGCGAAATGCTGCTCGTGTTCCTCCGTGCCGTCGAACCAACCGTCGTTCGACATATTCACCAAGAAGTCGGCTCCGCGGCCGCGCCCGGACGACGGGTTGTACTCGCGCGCGATCGAAGGGTCGGAATCCTCGTAGCAGATCAGCACGCCGAACGTGAGGTCGCGCTTCTTGACCTTCGGGTCCAGCGGTTTGATGTCGAACAGGACGA
This sequence comes from Fimbriiglobus sp., assembly GCA_043737155.1. Lineage (GTDB taxonomy): Bacteria > Planctomycetota > Planctomycetia > Gemmatales > Gemmataceae > JALHQU01. The sequence goes on from JAYTBD010000139.1 coordinate 1,748, forward strand.
ACTCGTCGCCCGGCCGGCAACTGTAGTCGTGCGTGTACGGGGTGAACGCCTGCAACCACGGGAACGATTCCTTGAGCGGCACGTACTCGCCGAAGGGGACGAGGTGCATCTTGTCGTAGCGCGTCGGATCGACCTTGCCGTCCGGCCGCACGAGGAGGGCGCTGTTGCTCTTCCACATCCGCCGGCCGTCGTAATCGACGGCGTTCAACCCGAGGAGCACGTTCGCCCCCCAACTATTCCTGGCGTGCGCGCCGAGAAACGCGTTGTTCTTCAAACCCGGCACCATTTCTTCTTTCACATCTTCCGGTGCCGTCGCGAGATCGGCGTTGTCTGTGAGGCGGTACCACGTCCCGGGGTAACAAGTCTCGGGCCAGATCACCAAATCGGGCTTCGGGCCGGCGTTGGCCGCGCTCGTGCAAAGCCTGTCGTAGCGATCGAAAAGAGCCTTCGTGTCCCCCATCTTCTCGGTCTGCGGGATGCTCTCTTGGAGCGCGGCGACGCGGGGGCCGTTGGCGAAGGGCGGGTGGATCATCCGGTACGAGCCGTACCCGACGACGACGAGCGCGAAGAGAGCCGTGGCGGCGGTGACCACGATCTCGCGGTGAAAGGTGTAGGGCCGCCAAGCGCGCGGAATGCCGAGAAGCCATTGGAACGGCCGGGTGCGCAAGGCCCATTCGTAGACCATCCCGTTGACCGCGGCGACGACGGCCGAGACGAGGTAAACGCCGCCGAGGTCGGCGGCTTGGAGCAACGGCAGCACGGCGTGCTGGGTGTAACCCAAATAGTACCAGCCGAAGCCGATGAGTTGGAAGGCGTGCGCGGATTGCAGGAATTGGAAGCCGGTGGGGAAGTGCCCGCGGACGAATTCGAGTCCGACCCACACGACCGGCAGCGTCAGTGCGAACGGGAGTTTCAGCGCGTCGAGCCGGCGCAGGAGGAAGAGCGCGAGCGGGAAGTAGAGCGAGCAGTAGAGCGACATCCCCGGGAAGGCGAACAGGGCCATGGCCGGGTGGGCGACGCGGATCCAACCGAGGGCCATGGTGTAGAACGCCAGTCCGCCGAGGAACGCGGCGAAATAGCGGCGCTTGGCACCGACGCCTTCGGCGCGGATGAGCGACAGGAACGGCACGAGTGCGATGTAGGCGACTGGCCCGAGGTTCAGCGGGAAGAATGCGACCCAGAGCAGCAACCCGGACAGTATTGCCGGGAGATAGACGCGCCGTTTCGATCCATCGGCGGCGCCGGCGAGCAGGAGCCAAGCGACGGGGCCGGAGAGGAAGACGAGTTTGCGGAACGCGGACTGTTGGTCGTCCGCGAGCGGGACAAAACTGGGCAAGTAGAGGAACGCGAGCCAGACGATCAGGGCGACAATCGCGGCGAACCAATGGAGAGCGCGGACGACCGTCGGCGACATAATGGCTTCCTGCGGGGTGGTGGCCTCAATCCAGTATCAACGTATCCACCGCGTCCCCGGCCGCATACCCGACCGGCCCCGCGGGCAAGACGATGAACGCATTCACCCGCGCCAGCGAGCGCAAATCCGCGGAGCCGATCCACGGCAGGGACGTCATACCGTCCTCACTCACGATGGCCGGGTGGTAAGTCGGCCGGTCGTGATTGGCCTTCAACTCGTTCGCCAATCTCCGCGGGCGGACGCGCGGCCCCGGTTCTGGGTAACCCAGCATCGCGCGGATCGCCGGGGCGACGAACAACTCGAACCCGACGAATGCGCTGCCGGGGTTCCCCGGGAGACCGAAGATGAGCTTGCCGCCGAGGGTTCCGAAGAGCAGAGGCTTGCCCGGCTTCATGCGGACCTTGTGGAAGTGAATTTCGACCCCGAGCGAAGCCAGCACTTTTGGAACGAGGTCGTAGTCGCCGACGGAAACGCCGCCGGCGAGAAGGAGAATGTCGGAAGCTTCCAGCGCCGTTTGAATGGCGCGCTTCAGCGTCGCTTCATCATCGGGGCCGATGCCGAAGTCGGAAGCGATGCCCCCGAGTCGGGTGGCTTGCGCCAGCAGCATCGGCCCGTTGGTGTTGCGGATCTGCCCGGCGGTGGGAGTCGTCGTCGGTCCGACCAATTCGTTCCCGGTGGCCAAGACGCCGACGCGCGGTCGCGGGTACAGTTTCACTTCCGTCCGGCCGATGCCGGCGAGCAGTCCGAGCAGCGCCGGAGTGATGCGGTCGCCGCCGTTCACCACGATCTCCCCGGCGGCCATCTCCGCGCCGCGCCGCAGGACATTCTTCCCCGCTGTCAGCCCGGTGTCAGCAACGCGCACGGTATCGCCGGTCCGTTCGCAGCGCTCCTGCATCGCCACGGCGTCGGCTCCGTCGGGCATCACTGCGCCGGTAAAAATGCGGATCGCTTCGCCGGGTCGCACCGGGATGGTCGGTGTCTTCCCGGCCGGCAGTTCATCGACGATCCGCAATGGGCCAGTGTCGCCGGAGCGGACGGCGTAGCCATCCATGAGGGCTTTGGTGAAGGGCGGGGAATCGATATCGGCCGCGAGATCTTCGGCGATGGTGCAGCCGCGAGACCCGACCCCCAAGTCGACTTGAACGGGTGACAAAGGTTTGGCGAACCCGAGTACAAGTTCGATGGCGGAGGAAACTTCGAGCATGAATCTCCCCGGCGAGCCGAACCGCGTGAGCGGTCGGGTTGGGCTAGCGGAACACTCCGGCCGCTCACGCGGGCCGGCTCGCCAAATCCACTCACTTCGGCCGCTGACTCAATAGGAACGCCAGCAGTTGGTAATACTCCGCCTCCGGGATAATCGCATCCACGTTCGCCGGCATCGACGACAGATTCGATTTCACCACCTTGTCCACGTCCTTGACGGGGATGCGGTTCTCTTTGCCGAGGTTGTCGATCAATACGAACACGGCCCCATCCTCGCGGACCAAGCCCGTCGGGTTGCGGCCGTCGAGCAGTTGCAGCGTCGTCGATTTGAACGCGGCATCGACGTTGCGGCTCGGGTCCAACGTGTCTTCGAGCAGCCGCTCGATCCCGCGGATGCCGATGCCGTCCAATTGCGGACCGACCTTAGCGCCCTCGTTGTTCACCTGGTGGCAGATCGCGCAGTTCTTGGTGAAGATCGCCTTCCCCTGGGCGGGGTCGGCTTTGAAGTTCTTGAACCCCTCGCCGCGCTTCCGGATGAGGTCGTCGATGCGTTTCTCCGGCGCGGGGATGCCCTTCGTGAGGTCGGCGATGCGGGCGTCGAGGTCCTTGACCTTGGTCGCCTTCAAGCGATCCACGACGGCTTTCTCTTGGAGCAATCGCGCCGGCGCCTCGCCCGCTTTGATGGACGCGAGGAGCAGGTCAGCTCCGAATTTTTCCCCGGCGAGACCGGTGGCGAGGGTGAGGGCGAATGAGTAGTTGGCCGACTTAAGCGCGGCGGCCGCGATCCCGCAGTCTTGAGGCAATGGCTTGCGGAGAAGTTCTCGGGCAATAAAGGCTCTGCTAGCCTCGCTCACAGTCGTGTCGGCGAGCCACTTTGCCACATGTGGCCTAGCTCGCTCGATGTCCAGAAGTGCAATCGCCTCAAAGTACTGCGAACGATCAAGAACGGAAACTTTTGTGTCCGTTGCCCTTTCTACAATCCTCGAGATAGATTTGCTACGGAAGGGATCGGTACGATCGGTCAGCAGGTCGGCCTTTTTCCATTCGAGTAGAACTGCAAAACCCCGTCGGCTCAATTCATGA
>JAYTBD010000140.1:0-2161 GCA_043737155.1 Fimbriiglobus sp.
GGCATGTCGATGTCGCTCACCACCAGATCGTACCGCGCCGCCCGCACGCGGTTCCACCCGTCTTGCCCGTCGACGGCCACATCGACCTCGTACCCGTGCGCCCGCAGGAGTTGCCGTTGGACCTCGCGCACCGTGATGGAGTCGTCCACGACCAGCACGCGCTTCTTCGAGCGCGTCTTCAGCGGATCGCGCTCGGCGCGGCGCAGCGTCCCCAGTTGAATGAATTGATCCATCGAGCGCAGCAGGTCTTCGACGTCGGCGATGAGCACGGGCGAACCGTCGTCGAGGATCGCCGCCGAGCCGATGTTGGGCACTTTCCCCAGTCTCGGGTCGAGCGGGCGGACGACGAGGTCCTGCTCGCCGCGGAACGCATCGACGATCAATCCGTAAGTGCCCGTGGCGTCGCTCAACAGAATGACGCACAGATCCTCGCCGCCGGTGTTGGCGGGGGTCACGTCCATCAACTGCGCCGCGAAGACCAGCCCGATGTTCTGCCCGTCCACGGTCGCGAACTGGCGGTTTTCGAGGGAGCGCACTTCGCGGTGCGGCATGCGGATCAGCCGGTCCACGCGCATGTGCGGGAAGGCGTACGGCTCGCCGCCGATATCGACGAGCACGGCCCGCACGACCGACAGCGTGAGCGGCAGCAGCAGGTGGAAGGTCGTGCCCCGGCCGGCGACGGTGGTGATCGTCACGGTGCCGCCGATGCGGCGGAGCGTGTCGTGGACCACGTCTAAGCCGACGCCGCGTCCGGAAAGTTCCGTGACTTCTCCCGCGGTCGTGAAACCGGGGAGGAATAGGAATTCGAGCAGTTCGCGCTCCGTGAGTCGGCCGATGAGGTTCGTCGGCGCGAGGGCGCGCTCCCGGACTTTGCGGCGGACGCGCTCGAGGTCGATGCCGGCGCCGTCGTCGCGCACGCTGATCGACAGCATCCCGCTGCGGTGCCGGGCTTCGAGGGCGATGACCGCCTCCGCGGGTTTGCCGTTGGCCAGTCGGATTTCCGTCGCTTCGATGCCGTGATCGACCGCGTTGCGGAGCAAGTGCGTGAGCGGCGCTTCGAGCTTGTCGAGGATGTCGCGGTCGACTTCCGTGGCGGCGCCGACGAGGTCGAAGCGCACGGGCTTGCCGAGTTGACGTCCCGCGTCGCGCACCAACCTCGGGAAGCCCTGCCCGCCGTCGGAGAAGGGCCGCATCCGGCTGGCGATGACTTCGCGGTAGAGACGGCTGTTGAGATCTTCGGCTTGCCCCGCGTGGTCCTCGAATTCGCCGATCCGCTTCAGCAGCAGTTGCCGCGTGCGCGACGCTTCCTTCCGCGCTTGCTGGAGATTCTGCGTGAGAATCTCTTCGGACTGGCCGTCGATCAAACCTTGTGCCACGCGCTCCATTTGCCCGGACAGCCGGTCGTACTGCTTCCGCAAATCGAGCAGCGATCCGGCGAAGAGCTGCAACCAGCGCGCTTGGACGAGCGATTCCCCCGCGAGGCTCATCAGGCGGTTGAGGCTCGCCGCCGCCACGCGGACGACCGGTTCGGGGGATTGGTTCCCCCTTTCCGTTTCGGAGAGGGGGTTAGGGGGTGAGGTCTGCGGGGATGCGATCAAGGTAGCCGATACTTTCTCAATGCCGCGTGTGGAGACCTCACCCCCCGGCCCCCTCTCCGAAGCGGAGAGGGGGAGAGAGACCACTTCCCCCCGCGCGATCGCGGCGCAGAGATCCCGCAGCGCCCGCGCCTCCGCCCCGCGCGAGCGCACCCATTCGCCCAAGTCCGCATCGGCGAGCGCCGCCAACGCGTCGGCCGCGCGGAGCATCGTGTCGATGGCGTCGGCGTTCAGCGCCAGTGCGCCGGCCCCGGCGTTCACGAACGCGTCTTCGAGGTGGTGGGCGAGTTCCACGGCGTCGTCGAGGCCGACGATGCGGGTCGCCCCCTTGAGCGAATGCGCCGCCCGCATCAGCGGTTCGATGCGGCGCGGATTCGCGGGGTCGCGCTCGAGTTCGATGAGGCCTTGCGTCAACGCGGCGCCGTGGCTGCGGACCTCCTCGCGGAAGAGTTCGAGAAGACCCGGGTCGATATCGAAGACAACGGGCGGCAAGTGAGGAACGTCCGCGACGGGAATTACTTCCACAGGACGCGGCGGCGAGTTGGGGAACTCGCCGCCGCGGTCGG
>JAYTBD010000141.1:0-5442 GCA_043737155.1 Fimbriiglobus sp.
CGGCCAACACTTGGTGGACTGGCTCCGCGAACGACTGGACAATCGATACTCCGCGGAACGCGGCATCCCGCTGGCAAATAACCGGTTAGAATGAACGGCGTATGTGGCAAGTACTGGTGAGCGCCCGGCGTTTCGATTCCTCCGGGCGCTCACGCAACCCGGCTCGCGGATCTCGCTGCTCTTCAATAATCAGAGCTCCTCCCGATTCCGACATTCCTCCGTTCCCGCGGCGCTGGTATCATGACCTTGCCGCAACGGGGACGATCACACCATGAAGTGCCAACGCTGTCCTAAACCGGCCACCCTCCACATCACGGAAGTGCTGCCGGACGACCGCTACGAGGAGTTCCACTTTTGCGAGAACTGCGCCAAGAAATATCTGTACCCGAATAGCAACGGGAAGAAACACCCGGGTCCGATGGCCGAAATGAGCGACGATCCCAGCGACAAGCAGTGCCGGGAGTGCGGCATCAAGTTCGTCGAGTTCCGCAACTCCGGTCGCCTCGGCTGCTCCCACGACTACGACCACTTCTCGCCCGAGTTGGTCCCCCTGCTCGAGAGCATCCACGGCGACACCCGGCACGGCGGCAAGAAGCCCCGCCGCGGCGCGGTCCGACCGCCGGAGCAGACCGAGATTTTGCAACTGCGCCGCAAGCTCCAGGAGGCGGTCTCGGACGAATCGTACGAGGCCGCGGCGAAATTGCGCGACCGCATCCGGCAACTGGAAGAGACCTGAACCGGGACGGATCCCCGGTGGGGCCACCCGAAGGACTGGACGAGCGACCATGAACGCGTGCAAGTTTTGCGGCCAGCCCGCCACGATCCACCTCACCGATATTCTGCACCAGCAGAAGACCGAAACGCACCTGTGCGACGCCTGCGCGAAGGCCAAGCAGATCCTCCCGGACAAACCCGGCGCGCACTTCGATTTGCAAGGGCTGGTCCAACTGGTGATGGGGCAGCACGACGGCTCCGCGCCGGTGTCCGCGACCAAGTTGACCTGCTCGGCGTGCGGGCTGAAGTACTCGGAGTTCCGCGACGCCGGGCGGCTCGGATGCGAGTACGACTACGACGAGTTCGCCGGGCCGCTGGAGACGCTATTGGAACGGGTCCACCGGGCGACCGACCATTGCGGCAAGGTGCCGGGCCGCCGACGCGGTACAATGGCCGTGACCCGATTGAAGTCCGAGTTGGCCGCCGCGATTTCGGCGGAGCGCTATGAAGATGCCGCGGCCCTGCGGGACCGCATTCGACAGAAAGAAGGGGCGGATGAACCTCGATAGCCTGCTCCCCAACCTCGGCGAGTGGCTGCGCGGCACCGGCCCGGAGTCCGACGTCGTCGTGTCCACCCGCATCCGCCTGGCCCGCAACCTCGCCGGCGTCCCCTTCACCACGCGCGCCGACAACCATCAGAAAGCGGAGATCGAGCAGCGCGTCCGCGAAGCCGTGGCCAAGTCGGAGATCGCCCCGCGCCTCGAGTACCTCAGCGTCATGGGCCTCATGCCGCTCGACCGGCTCTTCCTCGTCGAACGGCAGCTCATCAGCCGGGAACTCGCCAACGCGCTCGAAGGCCCGCGCGGAGTCGCCTTCGATTCGCGCGAGTCGGTCAGCGTCATGGTCAACGAAGAGGATCACCTGCGCATCCAAGTGATGCGCTCGGGGATGTCCCTCGAAGAGACGTGGGAGCAGATCGACGCGGTCGACGATTCGCTCGAAGCGAGATTGCCCTACGCCTTCCACGAGCGCTTCGGGTTCCTCACGGCCTGCCCCACCAACGTCGGCACCGGCATGCGCGCCAGCGTCATGCTGCACCTCCCCGCCCTCGGCATCACGAAGCAAATCGAGAAGGTCTTCAAGGCATTGCAGAAGATCAACCTCGTCGTCCGCGGGCTGTACGGCGAAGGGAGCCGTGCGAGCGGGGATCTGTACCAAATCAGCAACCAAGTGACGCTCGGGAAGTCGGAGAAGCGCTTGCTCGCCGAGATCCGCGAAGTGATCGCGATGATTTTGCAGTACGAACGCCAAGCGCGCACAGTGCTGTTGAAGGAGCGCCGCCAAGCCGAGCACGACCGCGTCGCCCGGGCCATCGGCACCCTAGGCAGCGCCACGATGATCACCGCCGAGGAGACGATGGAACTGCTCAGCGCGGTCCGCCTCGGCATCCATCTGCACTTGCTCGACGATTTGCCGCCGACGACGCTGAACCAACTCTTCATCCACACGCAGTCGGCGCATTTGCAGAAGCTCGCGGGCAAGCACCTCGACGGCGAGGACCGCAACGCCGAGCGCGCGAAGTATCTGCGCAACCGCCTCCGCGACTTGGGCGCCAGCCCGCTGTGACCATTGAGATTTGGGATCGGAAGAAGGGCAACCGATAGCCGCTGTCTATCGTCTGCTCTTAACGGCCGTCCGAAGTGTTCGCGGATTTTACGAAGGGGATGGTTGCGGCGGGCGATTCCAGCCGTGGCTCAATCCTTGACGAGGATCACTCGAATGAGCTGCGTTTCACCTTTTTCGTTCTTGAACTCACCCGTGAATTGCGTGCCGTCTTTTCGAGTTTTCACCAAGGTATAGATACCCCGGCGAGACTCGTCGGGGCAATCCGTCAGCGTGACCACCGCGCCATCTTTGGACGGCTTCCATGTGCCGAGTTCCTTCAGACCGCTTCTCCCCACCACCTTGCGGTCGTTCTTGCAGTGAAACTTCGCAAACACTTCCCATTCGTTTTTCAAGTCTTTTGTCTCGACGCGCCATACCGCCCCGATGATCTCGTCCTTTTTATCTTCGGCCCGAATCGGGCCGGAGACAATAATGGATGCGACGATGACCGAACACAGAGACGGTAGCTTGACCATGACATTCACCTGGGTTGGGGTTTCGAAAATCACTATAGCTAAGCGCAAATCTAAAGTCAACGAACATTTGGGTTGAGATCGCTCGCCGTTGCAGGCGTCGGATTCAATCGATGGACGCGATCGGGGCCGATAACCGTGAATGAATTTCGCAGCCGCGCCCCATGGGGCCATCTGCTGTTCTGGCCGGCGCTGGCCGTGTGGACGTGGAAGCTCGTCGAGCCCAACCCCGTGCCGGAAGCGGTGGGGAACATCCTCGATGCGCCGATGAAATTCCTCATCGCCAAGAGTCTGCATTTCTCGGGCTATGCGTACCTCGCTTTCACGCTCGGCATTTGGGTTCCGCCCCGCCGTCGGCCGCTGGTACTCGCCTTCACGCTGATGCTGTTTCACGCCGTGTTGTCGGAAGTGATTCAAACGAGAGTGACGGGTCGGAGCGGAAGCCCCATCGATGCGATGATCGACTGGGCCGGGATCGTGACTGGGGTACTCGTCGGCTGGCGGTTCTGGCGGAAGCTGTGGGTGCGTGATTTGTAGGTCAAGCTTTACGTGACCTACCAGACCGACTTGCGATATTTATCCGCATTCGCAACGCGAGAAAACTGTAGGGGCACCCCTTGTGGGTGCCCTCGAAAGGGATGCTGGGGCCTCTACTATTCGGCACATGCACTCGGCATCTTGTTCGCAGGGCACCCACAAGGGGTGCCCCTGCGGTAGATGTGTTGAATGACAAGACAATTTGGTAGTGATGCATCAGTGTGTTGATGGGCTCCTGTCTTATCATTTTTTGCATCCCTCTCGGCTTGTAACCGCTCGACTATCAACTTTACGATCTCTGGTGGTATCCGTCGCTCCTCGGGAGGTCTTTCATCCACGACTTCGATGTATGGCCCCCTCGACTCGATTGATGACGAAACGGGCGTGAGCGTGCGAGATGATTGCGCAGGGTTCCTTCGGCACGGGCGCAGATTGAGCGTGTGGCGCACAGAGACAAAGCACGGCAAGAAGCAAGATCGGTCGCATCGCAGTAGCCCCTAACTCGTACGTGAGTCGTCAACACACTAATGCATCACCACCGAGAATTTGCAGCGGTCGGCCTCCTCCAACAATCTCGTCACCCCTTCCCCAATTGCCCCCCGATCCATGCCCCGAGCAGCGCGACCGCGACCGACCCGAAGACGTACCCGGCCGCGCTGGCGTAGGCGTCCGCTTCGAGTAAGCGCAGCGTTTCCACGCTGAACGCGCTGAAGGTGGTGAAGCCTCCGCAGAATCCGGCGCCGAGCAGCGCCAGCCAGCCGGGGCGGTCTTTGCATAGCACGACGAGCAGTCCGAGGGCGAACGAGCCGGCGACGTTGATGCCGAAGGTGGACCACGGGAACCCGCCCGGCGCCGCGAACCAGCGGCCGATCAGAAAGCGGGCGACTGCGCCGGAGCCGCCGCCGAGGAAGACGAGGACGGGATCTCGAAAAACAATTGACAACTCGGGCACGGGCGAGGCCTCGGTCAGCGTTCGTAGACCCCGTACATCGCTTGATTCTGCACGTTGGTACCGGTGCCGCGGAGCACGGCGACATCCTTCAATTGGAAGGGGACTTCGAGCGTCTTGATTCGGGTGCCGTTGAAGGCGATCTTGCCGGGCTTGCCGGCGTCGTCCTTATCGGCGGGCCGCACGACGTACTGGGCGACCGTCACCATCGTGCTCGTGTTGTCCGTGTTGTTGTAATGGTTCTGCTGCGTGGCCGTGTGCGGCGACAGATTCATCGGCTTGCCGTGGCCATCGACGAGCGTCAGGCCGTAGGCGTTCGTGTAACCCTTGGCGCGCTCGCGCTCTTCGGTGCTGAGTTTGATCTTCGCCCGTCCGCCGGGGCCGTTCTCGATCCAGAGCGCTTCGGCTTGCAACGCGCTCGTGCCGAGCTGCGGAATCACTTCGCTCGAGTTGTACGTGGTGGTGACCGACAGCAGCAAGGCGGTCGCGTCCCCCGGCATCGGCTCGTACTTCGCCTTCAAACTCGTCCGATTCGGCCCTAGTATTTCTTGGAAGGTGTCGCTCAGCCCGGCGATCGCGAGCATCGATTCGGGTTGGCTCCAGATGCGCCCGCGGACTTTGCCCTCCAGAGATTTCAGCGTGTCGCTCGGTCCTTCAAGGTGCGCCAAAAGCTTCACGTAGGCCTGGAACTGGGTTGCGGGAAACTCGGGTGAGACCATCGGGCCGCCGTAGTACCCACCTCTGCCGCCTCCGAGTCGCTTTCGACCCGAGTAGGCGTAATCGAACGGCTGGTAATCGACGGCCACGTAATCCCACGGGAGCGCCCGGCCGTCTTGATCTTTCGCCAGCGTGATCAGAGTTTGGGTGGTGCCGACCCAACGGAGGCGCGGTTCGGGCGTGATTTGCAGCAGCACCGGGACGCGGTTCGCCGGCATCTGCGGGAGGTTGGCGACCGGCACCGGTACCGCTTCGATGCGGAAGGCACCGGAATTGAAAATCGGGTTCGCGGTTTTGCTACTTTTCTGCCTGAGCGTTACGTGGCCGACGCGCGGCATCGGCCGCTGCGGCTCGCCTTGAATCGGCAAGTTGATCGGTGCGGCGGTC